>JBMTCI010000236.1:0-2568 GCA_049430745.1 Luteolibacter sp.
CGACCGCTCGCGATACGGCGAATGCGTTCCTGGCGTGGTGAGATTGCCGCGCTTGACCCGCATTTCCTCGGCACTGTCGTTTTCGACATAGGCCTTGCCCGCCTTGATCAGATGCACGGCGCATTCGTGGAAAAATCCAAAGTAATCGCTCGCGAAATAGAGGTCGGAACCCCAGTCGAATCCAAGCCATTGCACATCGCGCTTGATGCTCTCGACATACTCGGTTTCCTCCTTCTCCGGGTTGGTGTCATCAAACCTCAAATGACACTTCGCTCCAGTCGCGGCATTCTCCTGCGCGATTCCGAAGTTCAGGCAGATCGACTTGGCATGTCCGATGTGCAGGTAACCATTTGGCTCAGGCGGAAAGCGCGTGATGGTCGTGGCATGCCTGCCTGCCGCGAGATCATCGGCAATAATGTCGCGGATAAAGTCGCCTTTGGGGTTTGAATCGGATTCGGACATGGGAAATTAAAATTGGGGAACCACGAAAAGCACGAAGGACACGATGGGGAGCAATAGATTTTGCTCATGCCGATCTTTCCAAATCCTCTCTTCCATTTCGTGACCCTTCGTGATTTTCGTGGTTCAAAATCTTCAGCACTTCGCCAACTCCTTCAGCAAGGCCCGGTTCATGCGAATCCCGGCTTCGAAGTTTTCGACGGTGAAATTCTCATTCGGAGCGTGTATCTGTGCATCTGCGAGTGCTAGCCCCAGCAGCAGCGTGTCAACACCGAGGATGTCGCGGAAATTCTGCACGATCGGTATGCTGCCACCTTCGCGAATCAGCACTGGTTCGGCGCCGAAGGATGACCTCAAAGCCTCCAGTGCCGCATTCGCGAATTTCGAATGAGGATCGACAAAATACGGTTTGCCATCGTGACCGGGCCTTACCTCGATTTGCACGCCAGGCGGGCAATGCCGCTGCAGGTGATCGGTCACCTTTCGCAAGATATCCTCTGGGTCCTGATCGGGCACGAGTCGGAAGGAAAGTTTCACAAATGCTTCGGCTGGCAAAACAGTCTTCGAGCCTTCGCCCTGATACCCGCCGCCGATGCCGTTGACCTCTGCCGTCGGCCTTGCCCAAACGCGTTCGGCCGATGAGTAACCTTCCTCACCAAACAAGGCAGGCGCGCCAGTCACATTCAGAAAATCGGCATCGCTCACTCCCTGCACTGTGGCCCACATTTCACGCTCCCAAGCCTCGAGCGGTTTGACGTCATCATAGAATCCCTCAATCGCCACGCGGCCATGTTCGTCATGCAAACTGGCCACCAATCGCGCGATCTCTGTCGCGGGATTCGAAACCGCACCACCAAAAATACCCGAGTGCAAATCACGCTTGGGCCCGCGCAAGACCACCTCGCAACACGCGATTCCGCGCAGGCCATAACCCATCGTCGGAACTCCGGGTGCTACCATGCCGGTGTCGGAAATCGCAATGACATCGCAGCGCAACTGCTCACGATGCTGACGCAAAAATTCCGCAAGGTT
This sequence comes from Luteolibacter sp., assembly GCA_049430745.1. Classification (GTDB taxonomy): domain Bacteria; phylum Verrucomicrobiota; class Verrucomicrobiia; order Verrucomicrobiales; family Akkermansiaceae; genus Luteolibacter. The sequence goes on from JBMTCI010000236.1 coordinate 1,492, forward strand.
CGGTCCGCCAATTTCCTCCTCACCTTCAAACAGAAAAATCAGATTCACCGGAAGATCACCCTCCTCGCGCAGGGTCTGTTCGACACCCAGCACATGGGCCAGCATCTGACCCTTGTTGTCGGTCGCCCCGCGCGCATAAATTTTCCCATCGCGAAGAACTGGCTCAAACGGATCGCTCGTCCACAACTCCAAGGGATCGACCGGCTGCACATCGTAGTGACCGTATATCAGCACCGTGCGACGCCCCTCACGATGCGCGTTCATCGCCAGCACCACCGGATGCCCGGGAGTGTCATGCAAGGTCGCAATCAAACCCATGCCGGCAAGCTTTGCACGCAGCCATTCGGCACAAGCGCGCACATCACCCGCATGCCGCGAGTCGGTCGAAACACTGGCAAACCGGAGAAACGAAAACAGATCTTCTAACTGCGGAGTCACGCCGCGAATGCTCACCGCTGGGGCGCTTTCGCTCAAGGCGAATCGGGAGGAAAATCACGGATGATCAGCTCTTTGCGGCCGATCAGGTCAGTCCCCCATCGCCTTTTGCATCAGCGCGTTCATCCGGCTAACGGTATCGCGTGCATCTTCGAGCAGTCCGGCAGCGATGAGCGCGTTGTCGAGCAACTGCAGCGACACCAGCTTGGCCAGCTCGGGATTGGCGTCCTTCGCTTGTGCCAATTTGCGGATCAGGGCATGACGCGGATTGATCTCAAGCTCGACCTTGACCTCGTCTTTGAAGTTCTCGTCCATCGCCTTCATCATCTGCCGCATCTGCGGGCTCATGCCATCGGCTGGAACCAGCGCGATCACCGGATTTTCGACCAAGCGCTTGCCACTCGAAACCGACACGACTCGCTCGCCCAATTCGTTTTTGAGAAACTCGCACAAGGCCTTGGTCTCATCATCGCTGAGTGATTCGCCTTCAGCGGCCTGATCCTCCAAATCCACGCCCGCATGACGCACGGAAACCAGTTTCTTGCCATCAAAGGTACCCAAGGCATCGACCACATATTCGTCGACTGCGTCGGTGAAATAAACGACCTCGAGTCCGCGCGATTTGAATGCCTCAAGGTACGG
>JBMTCI010000237.1:0-2564 GCA_049430745.1 Luteolibacter sp.
CGATTCTGAAAAATTTGCTTAGCCGACCACACCCGTTCCAACACGCGGTGATCATGCTGCAAAAGGAAGTGATCGATCGCCTCGCAGCGACTCCCGGATCGAAGGAGTATGGCATGCTTTCATTGCGCACGCAGGTCGATTGGATCGTCGAGCCGCAACGCACCGTGCCGCCAGAGGCGTTTCACCCGCGACCCGCCATCGACTCGACGGTGGCGGTCATGCGACCGCGAACCGAAGGTCTTCCAGCGTTCGACCGACGACTCTTCGATGAATTACTGCGCCGAGGATTCGCGCAACGCCGCAAGCAGTTGAAAAAACAACTGCCCGATGGAGTCGATTGGGGAAATATTTCGCAGGAGCTCGGCGTCACCACCACCGCCCGCGCAGAGGAACTGGACCTCAACCAGTGGATCGCGCTCACCCGCGCCTGCGACACTCATCCACTCAAAGACCTGCCGCAAAAGTCGGGCGAAATTTTTGATGTCGTCGATGAGCATGATGAAGTCATCGGCCAAGCCACGCGTGGCGAAGTGCACGCGCAAGGTTTGTTGCATCGCGCGGTGCATGTCTTGGTCTTCAACAAGCGCGGCGATGTCCTGCTGCAGCAACGCTCGATACTCAAGGACGCGCATCCGGGCGTCTGGGACTCAAGCGTTTCAGGTCATCTCGATGCCGGCGAAAATTATGACTCAGCCGCCATTCGCGAGCTCGAAGAGGAAATGGGCATCGTCGCGAAGTCCGCGCCCGTCGAAATCGCGCGTATCGCACCAAGCGCCGCCACCGGCTGGGAACACATTCGCCTTTATCGCTACGAGCATCAGGGATCCATACGCTTTCCCGCTGCCGAAATTGAATCCGCGATGTGGGTGCCCGTTGCCACGCTCAACGCGTGGATTCAAAACTGCCCGGAAGATTTCGCGTCCGGCTTCCTGGAATGTTGGAAGGCCTCGCAAAGGTAGGGCGATGCGGCCCGCAGCGCCGACTCCGCCCCGCAGGGGTATTCTTCGGCGGACCGAGGCCGGTCTGCCCTACCATCATTTCCCCAGCCGCATATCAATCATTCGCAATGTCACGCGCATTGAAATATCAAGCGACTCGGCAGAAATGATGTTCATCTTGTCGCCCGCTGTATGCCACCAAGCTCTACGGGTGAAGTCACCGATGAGGTCGACCGTGGGAATGCCCACCGAATTGAGCGGCATGTGATCATCGATGATTGGCGTCGCGGCCATGCCGAAATAGACCTCCTCACCTTCGGATTTTGCGGCGGCAAAAACCAAGTCCTTCCAATCCTTGGGCGTGTCGCTCGGCAGGCGTATCGACAGATCCTTGTGCCCGATCATGTCGAGCAGGATCCCCCACTTCGGTTTGTCATCACGCGCTCGCCAAAAGTTTGCATAATGACGACTGCCATAAAGCCCGTCCCACGGAGTGATGTTTTCCTCCAATGCCTCCTCGCCATCGAAAAAAACCAACTCAAGAGCCGCAGCCTGATCGGGTTTTTTCTTCGCCAGAAATTCCGCCATCACAACGATCGCCGCACAGGCCGAAGCCGCATCGTCGGCACCGAGGAAAACCTTGTCTTCGTATAATTTCGAATCGATGTGCGCGCACAACAGTCCGTCAACCCGACGCTCCCAAGGATCCGCTTCGCCGACCACGAACCGTGCGCGCAGGTTTTCAAACCGGATCATGCCCTTAGGCGTCTGACGCTCAAACGCCTCAGCCCGCGTTGCCCATCCGCTCGCCCGCAGCTGCGTTGCGACATGCGCACGCACCTCGTCGAGTGCCTTCGACTGCGGCGGTCTAGGACCTTTGGCAAGGATCGCCCGCGTTTGTTCGTAAGCCGACTCACCCAAGCCCTGCGACTCGCGCGAATGCCACCACCAGGCAAACGCAAGCCCGGCAATCATCACCACCAAGAGAGGAATCCAACGCGTTTTCATCTCATGAAAAATTTGATCCGACACAAAAGCGCCAAACTCACTTCGCACGCAGCAAGCTCGCGCTCGCACGCAGGTAGTTCCATCCTGAAAGAAGCGTCAGCCCCAGCGCCAACCACATCGATGGTTCGCGAATCCAACCGTAGGGATGCGACAGCATGCGGAAAAAATCAGCCACCGCACCCTGCGATTCGCCATGGCTCAACGCCAACCACACCAGACAGGTGATGCAAAAGGTCAACTGCATCGTGGTCTTCCATTTTCCCCAGCCGTCCGCCGCGATGACCTGACCCGCCTCGACGGCAATTTGCCGCAGGCCCGTCACGAGAAACTCGCGGGCGATGATCAACACCGTCACCCACACCGGACAAAGCCCCTGTTCGCTGAGGTAAACAAACGCCGCACAGACCAGCACCTTGTCGGCCAAGGGGTCTAACAGCTTGCCCATCGCGGTCACCATGTTGAGTTTGCGCGCAAGCCAGCCATCGACGTAGTCGCTGATCGCCGCCACCACGAAGGCCGCCAAAGCGAGCCACGGGCCAAAAGTTGCCTCTACCAAGGTCGCGCCGATGAACACCGCCGTGAGAACAAGTCGCGAAAGGGAAATGGCGTTGGGCAGGT
>JBMTCI010000238.1:0-2557 GCA_049430745.1 Luteolibacter sp.
AGAATGGCTCCGGCGGTTGGGATCGAACCAACGACCTAGTGATTAACAGTCACCCGCTCTGCCGCTGAGCTACGCCGGAATTCGCAGTGCGAATGTGGGCGGGACGATGGGGACAGACGCCCCGTTGTGGCAAGGGAAAAATGCCGATTCGTGGAAAAATCCCCCGATGGCGTACACTCGATGGATCAGCCACCAGCGGCCAGCGTGACGACCTCGACCTTCGAGCCACTTTTGACTTCGACGCTGGCGTAGTCGCGCGGGAAGACCGCTTGCTCGTCGAGTTCGACGACGACCGGCTTACCCTCGAGCTCAAGGCTGGCAAGCAGCGCGCTTACGCTGAGCGGGCACTGCACGGCGTGAGCCTGACCATTGAGTTGGATGCGATCGTTCATTTCCACTGCTGGAGTTGTTCGGGAAAGGGGCAGTTGCTGCAATCGGAAAAATCCTCGAGGCAAAAATCCTGATACACCTGCAGCAATGCCTGATGATGACACACCCGTCGCAGCCACGGGGCCGCCGCTTTATCGGACCCGAAGAGACGCAGCGAACAACGCTTCACTTTGTCGTTGGGAGAGGACTGACGAAGCTTGTGGTAGCTGCGGAAGTCCATGCCATCCTCATGCATCGCCAGAGGGATCAGATGATTCGCTGCCAGTTCGATGGCCTGCGATCGACCAAACACCGCGACAGGGCGCGTCGACGCCGCCGATGTAAGCGTATGACGCTTTGACCAAAACGAATGCTCAAGCGAGTGTAGGAAATCCACCACTGGCTTGACCGCAAAAGGTCGAGCAAAAGCCAACTTGCGAAACTGCGGCCAGGCGGAAATCAAGGTTGCCAAGGCCCCCACCCTGCGGTGCGGATGATTCGCCGGACGCTGGCCATGCGTTTTCCACGGGATCTCGCGATGACCTGCAAATTCATATCGACTGCGGCACTTCCACCATTGCTCCCACAAATTTCGCAGATAGTCGCGCGCCTCAGGCTCTGCGCGTTCGTGCAAGCCAGGCTCCAAAAATCCCGCCACACCAAACAGCACCGCTTCCATCGAATCGGCCTCAGCACGCATCGCATCAAGCGGCGCGCGTTGAGCGAGCAGCCTCATCGCCAAGGCATTGCCACCGTAACCAAGCGTCTCGGCGCAGGAAAAAAACAGAGCCGCATCTCTGCCATGCGCCTCGGCTACCTTCAACCATCGCGAGGCCTTCAACTGCGCCCGATGCACCGCTGCCTCACGCAGCAAGCGCTCGACACCGGCGCTTGCAATGTTCTTGAGCGGATACACACAGCGACCCGGATGCGCGATTGCGACTTCTCGCATCGGACGATTCAAAGCATCGGCCAACTGCGCCTCGCTGATCACAATTTGCACGACCTCGCGGTTTTCACAGGTTCGAGTGAAAAACTGCCGCGCGCTCGTTTGAAACACCACATGCAAAGTCACATCATTAAATGCTGGATTCACCGCATGACCATGCGCTTCCCACGCTTCAGGCGTGGGATCGAGCTCGATCGGACCGCGACGCGTTTCACCATCGATCTCAACCGCCGCATGACTGAAGTCCGGCCCCTCGCCGCGATTCCATTCACCAAATTGCAATACCTTCACCTGCTTGCCACAGGTGGATCGAAATTCTCTGCCAAAGGCGCCGGCAAACCATAGAGCCTGCAACTCAAGCTCGGGCGGCAAAGCGCGCAGCGTGGTCTCGGCAAATGCCAAAGGCGGATGCCACACCGAGTCCAACAAAAATCCGTAAGTCATGCGAAGGGCTTCTGGAAAACAAATTTCATTTCGGCTTCGCCTTCTCAGCTGGTTTTTTCACCGGTGGCTTGGCAACTGGCGGAGGCTCGAGGATGTTGATCCAACCCTTCAGCGCGTCCGCCTCGGGAATCGCTCCGTAGCGCATTTGCGCGTCGCGCAGTCCCCGCATCGCAAGGTCCTTGCGACCAGCCGCGCTATCCATCGCAATGAGATGCATGTCCAATCGCATTTGATCATCGGTCGCCGGATAGAGCGCCTTGGCCTCGCGAAACTTCAACGCCGCCTCAGCTTGCAAGCCTCGTTGCAACATTCCGAGACCCAGCGACTCAAGCATCGCGCCACTTCTCATGCGCATCGCCGCTGCTGAAATTTGACGCTGCCTTTCCCACTCATCACCGGGCCATTGCAACAACGCGGCGCGCAGAGCGCGAAACGGCAGATCCTCCTTGCGAATCTCACCATCCCCCGCCAATCGCGCAAATGGCCGATACAAAGGATCGCCCAACACCACACCCTGCCATGAGGTCACCGGCATTGCCATCCAACAGACTTCGACCCAGGTGCGACCGTCCAGCAGTCGCTGCATCAGCAATCCCAAATCATGCGTAAGGTGCAGATACGGCTCGTAAACATTTCCCACCGTCACGGTCGCACCACGAGCCAGTAAGGGCGCACACCAGTTCTTCGATGCATTCCCAAGCTGCTCGGCGCTGAACGAATGCAAGTGCACGGCCACCGCGCCGCGACGGAATTTGAAACGCGGATTCAACAAAGCCCCGCTCGCATGCCAGTCGT
>JBMTCI010000239.1:0-2555 GCA_049430745.1 Luteolibacter sp.
ACGCATGCGCAATCGCTCAACTTTCGATCATGCCGATTTCTACCCAGCGGATTGCGTAGCGCGTCAATTCGTTGCCATCACCGAGCCCAAGTTTTTCGCGAATGTGGGCGCGGTGCGCATCCAGCGTGCGCGGGCTGATTCCCAAGCGGCAGGCAATGTCGTGATTGCTTTTGGCTTTGCCGATCAGTTCGAAGACTTCCATTTCTCGGTCGGTGAGACGCTCGAGCGGAAAGCTTGGTTTGCTTTGCGAACTACCCGGCGAGAGTGCCTGCAGGAAATGGGATGTGACAGCGGGACTGGCAAAGACTCCGCCATCGAGAACTGTGCGAATGGCTTTGAGCAAATGATCCGGTGGCGCGTCCTTCATCACATAGCCACGCCCGCCTGCCCGCAACACGCGCTCGGCATAGAACAACTCGTCGTGCATGGAGAGCACGATGGTGGGAATTTCCGGATGCGTGGCACCAAGGTCCTTGATGAGCTCGAGCCCGTTGCGTCCTGGAAGCGTAAGGTCGGTGATGACGAGATTTGGTTTTTCAGCCTCAACCATGGCCAAGGCCTCCTGCACCGAGCTCGCGGTGCCACACAGGGTCATGCCTGATTCGCCGGAAATCAGCCGGGACAGTCCTTCGCGCAAAAGCGGATGATCATCGACAAGGAGGATGCGGTTCATCGAGTTCAATTTGATATCTTATGTGTCGTGATCATGAATACAAGCCAGAAACAATTCGCGTAATGGCGCTCGATCGCCTTTTTTCTGCCGTTTTCCCATTTCCAATTTTTTTCGCGCTCAGGGTTCTTTGAAGAGATCCAAGAACCGGTCTTCAAATTCACCGAAGGCTCCCAAGCGATCGAGTTCCTGTTTGAGCTCATAGGCGCGCGATCGGTCCTCACGCGCGGCATGGAACAACTGTTCGATGTTTTGACGTTCCTTTGTGCCGATTCGTGTGGGATTATTTTCGGTGGTTGCTTGCAAGGCATGCGGCTGCTCGGGTTCGATATTTTCCACCGTGTGCTCCATCCGAATGAGGAAGTCCTCAAGGGTTTTTTCGACATTTTTCGCGTGGTTTTGCAGTTCGCCGAGGTCGAGCTCAATTCCAGCCATGACCGAAAAAAATTCGAGCACCGCGAGAGATGCTTTGGGAAACGGGATTTGTGAAAAGACATGTGGGATTTCGCCAAGCAGGCATCCGCCAGCAAGCCCGCTGCCCGCAGCCATGCCGAGCAAGACGCCGTTGAGCCCACTGATGGTGCCGCTCTCGAGCAGGTTGAGGTCGAGTTGTTTGAACTGCGCGAGCGTGTCGCGTTCGATCGCCGCACCAAAGACGCGTGATGGATTCTTCGGGCGCATTTGCGTGGCCATCGCGGCAAAAGTGAAGACACGCGTGACGCCGAGCAGCTTTGCTTCCTCAATGAGCCGACGGCAAAATGCTGCACCTTTGACCGGAGGCTGCGCCTCGCCGATGAAGACAATCAAGTCGTGATGTTTGTTTGGATCATTCCAAAGAAACAGTCGGCTTCTGGGGAGTCTGCGACTCACGATGAGTCCGTCCTTCACCTCGATGTGCTCGAGGTCAAAAAATTCCGCGGCGGGAAATTCGATGAGCAAATGCATGCCAAGTTTTGCCATCAGGTAGTATCCGGCACTGATGGCCACGCCGCTCATGCCTGGCCATGCGGCAACGAGCCATGGATCGTGGAGTTTTTCTTCAATGGGCATGATGAATCACGGTGCTGGTGAATCGATGAATTTAGAAATGGCGACGATGACGCACTTGATCTGTGCGATGTCGATCGTCATTGCGCTCGGTTTTGGGATCAAAGGAATCGCTCCTCCATCTCTGGCAATGGGCAACGTGTCAGATCGGAGCTGACCGTGTATTCAAGCGACTGCCGAGCATCGATTGGCAGCATACTTTCCAAGCGCGGAAGGATCGACCTTGGCGCGGCAAGCACCCAGATCGGATGATCCTCCTCGCGCACAATTTCGCCGATGCGTGTGGCAACGCGCCGCATCGCGTTGCGCTCAATTTGCTCTTTGAGCTCGTGCTCTTCACCATAGGACATGCCGCCTTCCATTCCTGCCGCGTTTCCCTGACTGAAACGCCCTGCCTTGTCGGTGACCCACTCTTGCACCGAGAGGACATGTTCTTTTCCCGATTCGCTTGGTTCTTCCAAAAGATGTTCCTGATCGATGGGATCCAGTCCTGCCTCGCGGTATTTCAGCACGCGGATCCGGCCAAGGTTGGCGGCGATGATGAGCTTTTTCATGAAATTGGAAATGATGCGACCGACTCCGGGCCGTTTTCCAGTTTTGACCACATCGCGGCTTTTCGCATCGAAAAATCACTGCGTCATTTGCAGGACGCGCGTAAGTGAATCCACTTAGCGTGGGCGTTCAAAAATTCGGTCGAATGCCGCGATAAAATTTCAGCCCTTCCAGATCATGCGCGCACCGAAAAGCAGCAGCAGGCATCCAAAAATGCGAGTGAGCACTGGATTGGAAAGTGAACGCATGAGATCGCTGCCAAACCATGCAGCGATAGCGGAAGCAA
>JBMTCI010000240.1:0-2554 GCA_049430745.1 Luteolibacter sp.
TTTCCTCGGCGGTGAGCTCTTGGTCGAGGGCAAGGCCCATCTCGGCGATGAGTTCCGTGGCATTCTCGCCGATGATGTGGGCGCCGAGCAGCTCGCCGTGTTTCTTGCCGTAAAGCAGCTTCGCGAAGCCATCGGGCTCGCCCGAGGCGATTGCCTTGCCGATGGCGACGAAGGGGATCTTGCCGACGTTGTATTCGATGCCGGCTTCCTTGAGTGCGCGTTCGGTTTTGCCGACCGAGGCGACCTGCGGGTGGCAGTAGGTGCAGCCGGGGAAATTGGTGACCTTGCGCGGCTTGTGGCCAGCGACATAGAGGCCTTCGACCGCTTGCACGGCTTCGAACGAAGCGGTGTGGGCGAGCCATGGCGGGCCAGTGATGTCGCCCGCGGCATAGACGCCGGGGATCGAAGTTTCATAGCGGTCGCCGACATTGATGAAGCCGCGCTCCGAGAGGGCGGGTTGCGTGCCGCCGGGCAGCACCGGCTGGATGCCGATGGCGACGAGGCAGACATCGGCTTTGATCGTGCCTTTTTCCTTCGGTCCATCGACCGTGAGTTCGACATGCGTGCCGAGATCTTTTTGTGCGGTGATCTTGGTGTTGGTGAGGCAGCGGATGCCTTGCTTGGTGAGTGACTTCTCGAGCGCGTCGCCGACTTCGTCATCTTCAACCGGAAGGATGCGCGGTGCCATTTCGACGAGCGTGACCTTGGTGCCGAAAGCATTGTAAATGTATGCAAACTCCACGCCGATCGCTCCGGCGCCGATGATGATCATTTCCTTCGGTTGCTCGGCGAGGGTCATCGCCTCTTTGGATCCGATCACCGACTTGCCATTGAAGGGCAGGGTCGGAAGTTCGCGCGACTTGCAACCGGTGGTGATGAGAATGTCCTTGGTTTCAAGGATTTTGACCGAGCCGTCGGCGGCCTTCACGCTGACCTTGCCCGTTCCTTCGATCGATCCAAAGCCGCGGACATAATCGACCTTGTTTTTCTTGAAGAGAAACTCGATGCCGCCTGCAAGTTTGTCGGAAACTTTGCGTGAGCGACCGACCACGGCCGACCAGTCGTACGAAAGGCCATCGATCTTGAGTCCGAACTCCGCGGCCTTGTGAGTGAGCGTGTGATAGAGCTCGGCATTTTTGAGTAGCGCTTTTGTCGGGATGCATCCCCAGTTGAGGCAGGTGCCACCGGCGCGGTCGGCTTCGACGCAAGCGACGGATTTTCCAAGTTGCGAGGCGCGGATGGCGGCGACATAGCCCGCAGGGCCGCCACCAATGACAATGAGATCGTAGGCCATGATGTGAGTGGTTGCTGGTTTGCGGCGCGAAAGTGTCTGCCCATCGGCGGATTGTCAAAGATGGAAAGGGATTTATCGCGGGTGGCTTGATTTGTGGCTGGGGCGGGGTCAGGCTTGAGAGGTGAGCCGCCGTCAAACCAGCGTGTGGATTTTGTGGGTGCTGTTGATCATCGGCGTGATGGCTGGGCTCTGGCTGTGGCGTCCCGAGCGTCTGGTTTCACTGGGCCCTGGCGGACTGCAGAGTGCCGATGATCCGCTTGAAATGCCTGCGCATGGCGAGCCGGATTTTCGCTTTCACACGCTTTCGGCGTGGGATGCCGCGATGGTGCCGCGTGCGACGCGCTTTGATTTGCCGCTCGGTTCCGAGCATGGCGCGCTGGTCTACAACGCCCAAAAATTTTGGGAAATGAATGAGAAACGCGGCGGGCGTCATACCGGCGATGATCTCAACGGCATTGGCGGCATGAACACCGATTTGGGCGATCCTGTATTTTCCGTCGCCGACGGACTCGTGCTTTACGCGGCCGAGCCTTCGCCCGGTTGGGGCAAGCTGATCCTTGTCGCGCATCGAGCGTCCGATGGGAGATCGCTGCACTCAATGTACGCGCATCTGGATCGCATTGATGTGAAACCAGGTGATCTTGTTGCGCGCGGATCGCGCATTGGCACGGTTGGTACGGCGAATGGATATTACCCCGCGCACCTGCATTTTGAAATGCGCGAGAGTCATGGTGTCGACATTGGCGGCGGCTATTCGCTTTATCCTCTCAACCGGCTTGATCCGGAAAAAACCATCGCTTCGTTGCGTGCGGTGGCGGCGGAAAAACTCACACCATCGCCGTTGGGTGTGATGAAAGCAAAATAAAAACGGCAAGGAGCTCGTGCGTCCACGCGATCAGGTTTCGCCTTCCGTCGGTTTTTTGCGTCCGTCGAGCACGCATGAAACGCAGAGGTCGCCGCTGACATTGATCATCGTGCGGAAGCGGTCGAGGAACCAGTCGATGGGCACGAGTAGTAGGCTGTATTCGAGCGGCAAGCCGACGGCGGTGAAGACGAGTGTCATCGTGATCAGTCCAGCGGAAGGAATGCCGGCGGCGCCGACGGATGCCGCGACGGCGCAGAGCACGACCACCGCTTGTTGGGCAAAATCAAGATCGCGTCCGAGCAGTTGCGCGATGAAGAGCGCGGCCATCGCCTCGTAGAGGGCGGTGCCGTCGTTGTTGAAATTTGCGCCGACCAACGCGCCGAGGTTGGCGGATG
>JBMTCI010000241.1:0-2549 GCA_049430745.1 Luteolibacter sp.
ACATCGATCCGCGCAAAATCCGCCGACGCACGAATCTTGGTGGCAACGGAATCAGTCTTCAGCATGGACGGCACGGTTTGCCCACTCACCCCGATGATCGATCTGATTGAGGCATTCGACGCGATGCTCTTGCTCGACGAAGCCCACGGCTTCGGTGTCCTTGGCCCTAGTGGAATGGGCCTTGCCGAGCAGGAACATGTCGCGCATCGCATCACCTTTCAAATGGGCACGCTCAGCAAGGCGGCCGGACTCTCAGGTGCCTATGTCTGCGCCTCACGGGATTGGATCAAGCTCCTAATCAACAAGGCTCGATCCTTCATTTACTCCACAGCACCGCCACCCGCTCTAGCCCACGCGGCGCTCGCATCCCTGCATATCATCCGCTCCCCAGAAGGCGCGACACTTCGCAAAAATTTGCGCCAAAACATACGCGCTCTCACAGATAGCGATTCATCGATCCCGATCATTCCGCGCATCCTCGGATCGAATGAAGCAACACTCTCTGCCGCGCGCGCGTTGGCGGAAAAATGCTTTCTAGTCCCAGCCATCCGTTACCCGACCGTTCCACGAAACACCGCACGGTTGCGCATCAGCCTGTCAGCCGCGCATCCGCGCGAAGCGATTGAATCACTTCGCGAGGCTCTTAATGACTAACCCCGCCCGCGTCTCTCTCACATGCCCGGAATGCCAAGACCGCCGGTGAGTTTTTTCATCTCCGCCGCAGCCTTCTCCTTGCCCGTGTTCACCGCATCTTGCACACCCTTGAGCACGAGCCCTTCCAGAAATTCCACATCCGATGGATCGACCACCGATGGATCAATCCGAATCGACAGCACATCACCCGCGCAATTTGCGGTGACGGTCACTTTTCCGCCACCCACCGATGCCTCGACGGTTTGTTTGGAAAGTTCTTCCTGTTTGGCGGCAAGACCAGCCTGCATCTGCTGAGCCTGCTTCATGAGTTTGGCGATGTTCATAGGAGTTTGATGAGTGGAGGTTTGAAATTTTTAAGCACCGACGATCTTACCTTCGAATTTTTTCAAAGCGGCTTGAACGAGCGGATCCTGATAAAACGAATCGTCAGCAGCCGGTTCCTTTGATGCAGGTGACTCGGGCGTAGATGCTTTTGTTTCAGGCTTTACTGTTTCGGGGGCGACAATCGGCTCGCTCACCTCAGGCGCGGAATCGATCAAGGAGCCGAGTGACTCGATAGCAGATGATTTGGATTTGCTCGCGGGCTTGGGCGCAGGTTTGACGGGAGCGGAAGCAACTGACTTTGGCTCGCCGACCTTGATCGGCGGAGCAGTGACGGGTGTTTCCATCGAAACGCCCACATCGTCGCCCGAGGAACTGATGCCTTTGTTGAGGGCCTTGATAACATCGGTGATGCGAAACTCACCGAGCGATTGAATCGATTTGATCACGCCGAGTTCGAAATGCAGACGCTTATTGGTCGCCCATTTCATGCGGCTTTCGGTCTCAGCAAAAACATCGATCGCCGCGAGAAGTCGATCAGCCTCATAGGCTGATGTCACCGCCAGCAAACCCTGCCACAGCTCGTCAGGAATACCTTCGCCATCAGCCGCAGGATCCAACTTCGCGACCAACAAGGCACGCAGGCAACCGATCAACTCACCCAAAAGTTGCGAGAGATCGCGACCACTTTCGGATTCTTTTTGGATCAGCGACAAGGCCTTAGGCGTGTCTCGCGACAACAATGCCGTTGCTAGATTCGCGACCTTTTCCCGCGAGGTGAACCCGAACACATCGAGCACATTTTCCTCCACGATCCGATCGCCGCAGAAAGCCACCAGCTGATCCAACATCGACTGCGCATCACGCATACCGCCATCCGCGCCCTTGGCAATCGCCCACGCGGCCGCCGTATCGAGATCAATCCCCTCCTTGCCCGCAATATGCAGCAAGTGATCGGCAATCAACTGCGTTGGGATCGGCCGCAGGTCGAAACGCTGACACCGCGACAAGATCGTTGGCAAAATTTTGTGCGCTTCGGTCGTTGCAAAAATGAATTTCACATGCGGCGGTGGCTCTTCGAGCGTCTTGAGCAAGGCATTGAATGCCGCGTTCGAAAGCATGTGAACCTCGTCGATGTAATAAATTCGGAACTGACCCCGACTTGGCGCAAATTTGACCGAATCCCGCAACTCGCGCACCTGCTCGACGCCATTGTTGGACGCACCGTCGATCTCCAAGACATCGAGCGAACGACCCTCGGCAATCTCGACACAAACATCCTCGTCGGGATCAAAGTCGACCTTAGGTCCGCCAGTGCAATTCAAGGCCTTGGCAAAAATCCGCGCGGTCGAGGTCTTGCCCGTACCCCTCGGCCCGACAAACAAATAGGCATGCGCGAGGCGGTTCTGCTCAATCGCATTGCGAAGAGTCACCACGACATGATCCTGACCCAGCACATCGTCAAAGGTGCGTGGACGGTATTTTCGGGCAAAAACCTGATAGCTCACGAGCCCCAGTGTAGGCAGCTCGGCGGGTTTGTCATGACCGAGTTTTGGCGAAATGCAAAATTTGGC
>JBMTCI010000242.1:0-2532 GCA_049430745.1 Luteolibacter sp.
GGTCAGTATGAAAAGACCGTGTTTTCGTTTATTCCCAATACCGCTGAGACCGCTTATTACGGCCTGATGGATGGCTTGCGACTTCACCGTCGCAAACAGGTTCGTGAGGAAATTCTCAAGGCCGCCGCGGAGGGCACGCTTTCACCCGATGTGGTGGATGAGTTGATTTTGAGAAACTGGCCGCGCGGCGAGAAGATCGCGCATAAGGACATCAAGCTGCGGACCTTCATTTCACAGGAAAAGGGTCGCGATACCTTGGTCTCGCATGTGTATGACATCACCTATGGCATTGTGAATCCAGGCGACTACCTTGTTGCGCTGGACGACTCAGTGGTGCGGGGCACAACACTGAAGAAATCGATTCTTAAGATTCTCGCTCGCACAAGGCCTGCAAAGATCGTCGTTTGCTCGACCGCGCCGCAGATTCGCTATCCTGATTGCTACGGTATCGACATGTCCGAACTCGGCAAGTTCATTGCCTTCCAAGCGGCGGTCGCCTTGCATCGTCGCGCTGGGCGTCAGTCTTTGCTGGACCGCGTGTATCGCGATTGCCTCGAAGAGCTCAAGAAACCCGTCACACAACAGGTCAATCGCGTGAAGACCGTTTACGAGGCTTTCAGCGACACACAGATCTCGGACGAAATCAGCCGCATGGTCTACCCCGAGGACATCGATTGGAGCGGGGAAATTCAGGTGATTTTCCAAACCATCAAAAATCTGCACGACTCGATACAAGGCGAGTGTGGCGATTGGTACTTCACTGGCGATTATCCGACACCGGGCGGATACGGCATGGTCAACCGCGCCTATGTGCGCTGGTACGAGGGCCTTGGCGGACGAAGCTACGATCTGCCGCTTTAAGTCGCGGTTGCGTTAGGAACAACGATTGAGCGCGAGTTCGTGGAGTTGCGCGAGTGACGACTGCGGTATGCGAGTTGGATCTGGGTACTCGAAGGTATCGCCTTCATAATTTCGCAAGGTCACGCGGCCCGGCGAATGATCGATGAGGTAATTGGGGTTGATCGGAATTTTTCCGCCGCCGCCGGGTCCATCGATGACGAATTGAGGCACAGCGTAACCGGTGGTGTGCCCGCGCAAACCTTCAATGATCGCGACACCATCAGCGACCGGGGTGCGCAGGTGGGAGGAGCCGTTGATCAGGTCGCACTGATAGAGGTAATAAGGCCGTACGCGACACACTAACAATTTGTGGACGAGTGCTTTCTGCACCTCGACCGAATCATTCACGCCACGAAGGAGTACGCTTTGGTTGCCAAGCGGAATACCGGCATCGGCGAGGCGGCCGAGCGCATCGCGAACTTCCGAGGTAAGCTCACGCGGGTGGTTGGTATGAACGGAAATGAAAAGCGGGTGATGCTTTTTGAGCATCTCGCAAAGCGCGGGAGTGATGCGTTGGGGGAGAAAGATTGGAATGCGTGAACCGATGCGGAGGAATTGCAGATGCGGGATCGCTCGCAGGCGGGTGAGAAGTTTGTCGAGTCGATCGTCGGAAAACAGAAGGGGATCACCACCTGATAGCAGCACATCGCGAATTTCCGTGTGCTCTTGCAGGTATTTGAATGCCGGCTCCCACTGGGTTTCGAGTTGCTGTTCGCCAACGCCGGAAACCACGCGCGAGCGAGTGCAGTAGCGGCAGTAGGACGCGCAGCGATCGGTCACCAGAAACAATACGCGGTCGGGATAACGATGCACGAGGCCCGGCACCGGCATGTGCGAGTCCTCGCCACAGGGGTCGCTGAGTTCTTCGGGCGCATTCCAACCTTCTTCGATGCGCGGAATCACCTGACGTCGGATCGGGCAATCGGGATTGTCGCGGTCGATGAGGTTGAAAAAATGCGGGGTGATCGACATCGCGAGTTTGTTTCCCGCGAGCAGAACACCCGCACGCTCTTCCTGTGTGAGATTCAAGTGGCTTTCCAACTCGGTCAGTGAGTCCACGCGATTGCGCAGCTGCCATTTCGCGTCATGCCAATCGGCCATGGCATCTTTCGGCCAGTAGCCGGGAGCGTGGGAGACGAATGATGGCTCCAAGTCTTGAGTGGTCATGGGGGGCGGGGAGAGTTTCCGTTAGCTTCGGGAAATCTCAAATGGAAATTAGCGCGAATTGACGCAGCGTTTGATCAATTCGGTTAGATACATGGCGGATTGCGCCAAAGTCGCCACGGCTGGCATCTGGTCGTCTCGATCGTCTTGGGCCAAGGGCGGACGAGTGGCAATGCGCACAGCGGGAAGACCCATGTCGAAGAGCACGCTGGCAAGGTCTTTGTCATCCTCACGGCGTGACTCATCCACCTCGATCAAAGTGGCCAGATCGTGCAGCGGCAAACTCTCAATCAGGGCGGAATCGCGTGAAGTCGCTTGAAGTGCACTCTGGGAGCCCATGGCATCGACGCATAGCACGGCCTTGGTCGGAGAATTTTCCGAGATCAGATTTTTCAAGATTAGCGCCGTATCCATACGCGGTGCTTCGGCATGGTTGAAATGCGGCAGAAATGCGAAATGGATGTCGGC
>JBMTCI010000243.1:0-2529 GCA_049430745.1 Luteolibacter sp.
GCGAGTCGCATCGGCGAGGCGCTCACGCTGGGCCATGCCTCGAGGTAATCGAGGAAGCGTTCGAGGTCGGCGACTGTCACGCGTCCACCCGCGCCAGTGCCGGCGACAGCCGAGATGTCCGCCTCGCGCAGGCCGAGGTCATCCATGCGGGCACGCATGCGTGGAGAAATGTAATGGGCACCCATCGTACCGGTCGGCACGGGCAGGCCTTTCACATTTGGTTCGATCGCAGGCGCTTCCTCGTAGGCATCGGACTCATCGAGTGCGAAGTGCAGATTGGCTTCAGCTTGTGGGTTTTGAGCTTCGCCTTGATTCGCCTGAGCACGGTTTTCGTTCGCTGATTCAAGCGTGTCGACGCCGGTGCGCGCGACTTCCTCTTCGGTGACTTCGAGCAAGCCGAGCAGCGAACCAACCGAGTAAGAGACTCCTTCCTTCGCGCGGATTTCGGCGATGACTCCGTCGCACAAGGTGGTGACACCCATCACTGCCTTGTTCGTTTCCACCTCAATGATTTCCTGGTCGGCGCGGACTGCGTCGCCGACTTTGAATCCGAGGCGGATGACGGTGGCCTCGGCGATGGATTCGCCGAGTTGAGGCATCAGGATCGGGACTGTTGGCATGGCGTGCGTGGTTGAGTTTGGTTTTTAAACTGCGCAGGTTTAAAAATTGAGAAGTTTGCGAAGGGCTTCTTGGATTGATTCCGGTGTAGGACGGTGCGCGGCCCAGAGTTTTGGGTGATAGGGCACGGGTGTGTCGCGCGAATTGAGGCGTTGGGGTGGGGCATCAAGCAGGTGAAAGCCTTCGCTGACCGTGCGAGCGACGACTTCCGCCGTCACACCACCCCACGGAAAGGCCTCGCCGACCGCGAGCAGGCGTCCGGTGCGGGCGACCGATGCGAGCACCGTGTCCATGTCGAGGGGTTTTACTGAGCGAAGATCGACGACTTCGATTTCCCAACCGTCTTCGTGGAGGCGTTCAGCGGCGCGCACCGCTTCGTGAACCATCGCGCTGTAAGCGACGACCGTGGCGTGTTTGCCGGGCCGAACGATGCGGGCTTGGCCGATTGGAAGGTGATCGTTCTGAATCGATTTTGCCTTGAGCCAACGGTAGAGAAATTTGTGCTCGCAGAAAACGACTGGGTCATCGAGCGCGACCGCATCGATGAGCATGTGGTAGGCATCGGAGACCGAGGCGGGTGTGAGCACGACGAGTCCCGGGTACTGCGCGTAGATGCCTTCCATGCTTTGACTGTGGAAGGGGCCGGAGCCGGGGGTGCCGCCGGAGGGTAGGCGCACGGTGATCGGGATCGGCACGCCGGTGCGGTAAAAATGCGTGGCGGCTTGATTGACAATTTGATTGAAAGCGATCGATGAGAAATCGGCAAACTGCATCTCAACGATCGGGCGCATGCCTTCGATGGCGGCACCGACTGCGAGTCCGATCATTGCGTCTTCGGAAATCGGGCTGTCGAAAACGCGGTTTGGAAATGCTTCGGCAAGTCCCTTGGTGGCCTTGAAGGCACCGCCGAAGGTTGCGATGTCTTGCCCGTAAAGGAACACGCGAGGATCCTCTCGCAGGAGGGTTTCCTGAGCTTCACGAATGGCATCGATGTAGGTGACGCTCACGATGGTTGTGCCAGGTTGGAATATTGATTTGATGAAGCACTGGAGTGATTCGAAAGCGCTGACCAGTCTTCGCGGTAAGGATCGGGTACGGCTTCCTGCTGGGCTTGCGCGACTGCGCGTTGAACTTCATCTGCAAATTGTTGGTGCCATGATTGAATTTCCTCCTCGGTGGCTAGTCCGTGATCGATGAGTTGGCGGATGGCGATGTCGATGCAATCGCGGCCGTAGTGATCCTCGCGGTTCTCGCGCGGCACATACGAACCATCGTCGTGTTCGCCGTGACCAGAGAGTCGCAGCAGATGGGCCACCACCATTTGCGGTCCGCGGCCTTCGCGGGCGCGGCGCACGGCTTCGGTGATGACCGAGGCGCAGGCGAGCAAATCGGTGCCATCAACAGCGAATCCACCAATCCCGTAGCCACGCGCTTTTTCGACCAAATCGTGACAAGCGAATTGCCGGGTGTTGGGCGTCGAGTAAGCAAACTGGTTGTTGGCGACGATCACGACCATCGGAAGTTTTTCCACTGCTGCGAGGTTGAGCCCTTCATGAAAGGCACCGGTCGAGGTTGCGCCATCGCCGACGCAGGTGGCACCGACCCGTCCGGCGAGCGTGCCTTGAAGGCGTTTGGCAAAAAGCATGCCGGCAATCACGGGAACCTGTGCGCCAAGATGAGAAATCATCGCGGGCATGCCCATCGTCGGGCGGCCGCGGTGGATGTTACCATCGCGACCGCGCATTGGACCCGATGCCGAGCCTAAGTAAGTACGGGTGCAGTCGATGAGTGGTTCGCCGAAGGCAGTGCGACCGGCTTGATCGCGAATGAGCGGGGCAAAGAAATCCTGACCGGGGATCAGCGCGGTGCCGAGCGTGGCACTGACCGCTTCCTGGCCCTTGCCAAGATAGA
>JBMTCI010000244.1:0-2527 GCA_049430745.1 Luteolibacter sp.
CCGCGACCTCCAACGTGACAGGCTGGCGCTCTAACCAACTGAGCTACCGCTCCATCCCGTTCGGGTGGGCGGGAAACTAGGAGGCGCTCACGGCGGAGGCAACACCTTTTTTCGAATCGCTGGAAATTTTCATGTGGTTCAGGCGAGTTGCTGTGCGGCGGCCTCGAGGCTGGGAAGGTCTTCGACCGAAATGACGCTGACATCCTTGTCGATTTTGGCGACGAGGCCGGCAATCACCTTGCCGGGGCCGAGCTCGATGAAATGGCGGTGACCCATCGCGATGAGGGCTTGAATCGATTCCGTCCATCGCACCGAACCGGTGACTTGTTTTTCTAGCATCGCGCGGATTTCTGCGGGATCGCTCACCGCCTTGGCCGCGAAGTTGCACACGACCGGAATGCTGGGTGATTGCATCGGCCTGGCGGCGAGTTCGGGTGCAAGCGCATCCTGTGCCGATTGCATGAGTCGCGAGTGGTAGGCGCCGGCGACATTGAGTTTGATGGCGCGGCGAATGCCGAAGTCCTTAGCTTTAGCGATGGCATCATCGATGCCGCTTACACTACCCGAGAGAACGATTTGGCCCGGGGCGTTGAGATTGGCGACATCCACATCGGAGGCTTTGGCGAGTTCGCGGACTTGGTCTTCATCGCCGCCGATGAGCGCAGCCATCGAGCCTTCGGTGGCGAGGCAGGCTTGCTCCATCAGCGCGCCACGTTTTCCGACAATTTTCAGTCCATCCTCGAAACTGAAAGTGCCGGCAGCGGCGTGGGCGGTGAATTCGCCGAGCGAGAGACCAGCGGCGGCGACGGGCTTGAGGCTTGGGACTTTTTCGCGCATGAGGGCGAGAGTCATGAGGCCATGGAGGTATAGCGCTGGTTGGCAGTGCGAGGTTTTGGTGAGTTCCTCCTCGGGCCCTTCGGTCATGATTTTTGAAATCGAAAACCCGAGTGCTTGATCGGCAGATTCAGCCATCTGACGGGCGGTGGCGGAGGCTTCGATGAAGTCCTTGCCCATGCCGATTTTTTGGGCTCCCTGACCTGAGAAAAGAAGAACGATGTCGCTCATGATGCGAGGGGTTTAAGGCATGCCCGGCTTGCTGCAAAGCGCAAACGAAGCGTGTCACGCAACGAGCATTTGGAAAATCAGAGCTCGTTTCCAGCTTGTCGGTTGACCAATGCACAGGCCGCGGTCTAGATTCGGCGCCCTCGCTTCCACGCATGAAAACTCCCATCACAGTTTCAGTCACAGGTGCCGCCGGCCAGATCGGCTACGCGCTACTTTTTCGCATCGCTTCGGGTTTTGTGTTCGGTCCGGACCAGCCTGTGAACCTGCGTCTCATCGAGATCGAGCCCGGCATGGCCGCGCTTGAGGGTGTGATGATGGAACTCGATGACTGCGCCTTTCCATTGCTCAACGAGGTGGTCGGCACATCGGATCTCGATGAAGGTTTCAAGGGAACCAACTGGGCGCTTCTCGTTGGTTCCGTTCCGCGCAAGGCGGGAATGGAGCGTGGTGATTTGCTCGGCATCAACGGCAAGATTTTCACTGGTCAGGGCAAGGCCATTGCCCGCAACGCGGCCAGTGATGTGCGCGTGCTCGTCGTCGGCAACCCCTGCAACACGAATGCGCTTATCGCGATGAACAATGCCGATGGTGTGCCCAAGGAGCGTTTCTTTGCGATGACCCGACTTGATGAAAATCGTGCCAAAAGCCAACTCGCGAAGAAGGCGGGTGTGCATCAATCGGAAGTCACCAATCTTTGCATCTGGGGCAACCACTCAGTGACTCAGTATCCGGATTTCACGAATGCAAAAATTCAAGGTCGTTCAGTGAGCGATGTCATTTCGCAGGCCGACTGGCTCAAGGGTGAATTCATCAGCACCGTGCAACAGCGTGGGGCGGCGATCATCAAGGCACGCGGCGCCTCATCGGCAGCCTCAGCGGCGAATGCCGCGATGGACACCGTGAGAAGCCTCATCACGCCAACACCTGCAGGCGATTGGCATTCGGTCGCTGTTTGTTCCGATGGATCTTATGGCATTGAAAAAGGCCTCATGGCGTCGATGCCGATCCGCACCATCAGCGATGGCAAGTGGGAGGTTGTGCAAGGTCTGCCGATCGATGACTTCAGCCGCGAGAAGATCGATGCATCGATCAACGAGCTCAAGGAAGAGCGCGATGCGGTGAAGGATTTGCTCCCTGGCTGAACCTAAAATCATTCCGCGGCTCTAGGCTTTCAGGATTGTTGTGAAGCGAAAGCCAGCGCGCGTTGTTTCATTTGCGTGGCCATCAAGCCGAGGGCATTGGCGCGCGTGGGGGCAAGGTGTTCCTTGAGGCCGGTGCGGTCGATGAAGCCCATGTCGGCGGTGAGAATGGCGTCAGGTGCCTCACCATTCAGCACGCGAATGAAGAGGGCGATCATGCCCTTGGTGATGAGCGAGTCGGAATCGGCGGAGAACTCGATGCGACCATCGTGCATGGAAGCATCGAGCCAGACTTGGGATTGGCAGCCTTTGATCAAGTGATC
>JBMTCI010000245.1:0-2502 GCA_049430745.1 Luteolibacter sp.
CGCGATCGATTGGATGTCGTCGTGCGTGACGGCGAGTACCTGATCGCGCCATTCGAGAGGATGGGGGATGCGGTCAAACTCGAGCAGGCATTCGCCGGCCCAGGTCGCGTGGGCGGCGGTCGATTCCATGGCTTGTTTGTTTTGGGAAATCGCTAGGCGTTTGGCTCGCTCCAGTTCGCCGAGTGCAGGGCCGTGTGTGACGAGGTCGGCGATCTCTGCGTGGATGCAATCGAGGGCGGCGTTGCGGCCATCGGGCGCGAGACCGGCGTGGATCTCGAATGCCCCCGTGTCGTGCAGGAGCGTCACATCGCTGGCGATTTGGTAACAGAGTCCGCGTTTTTCACGGAGCTCGAGAAAGAGTCGAGAGCTGGCTGACTCGCCGAGCATGAGCGAGAGTAGGCGTAGGGCGTGGCGTTTTGGCGACTGACGCCCAGGCGTGTGCCAGGCGAGGGCGAGCTGAAGCTGGTCAGTCTCGCGGGACTCATCTACGATGTTCGTGGTAGATACTCATTTTTCAAATGGCAAAGCTTGCGTGCCCTCATGAAATTTTCGCGGCAGCAGTGGAGCGATCAATGTTTGAAGCTCATCGATGCCGAAGGGTCCTGCCGCGGCGATCACCATGTCATTGCGAAAGTGATGTTGTGCGGAGAATTCCAGCAAGTGCTTGCGTCCGATGCGCGAAATGCTGGCGGCGCTGCCAGAGATCGGGCTGCCGAGCGGGTGATCGCCCCAGAGGGCTTTGGAGATCAGGTCGCCGATGTGATCGGATGGCGATTCGCGATAGAGCGTGATTTCCTCGCGGATCACCTCGCGTTCGAGTTTGATTTCCGCTTCCGGAAAGGTTGAATGCCAGACCATGTCGCAGATCACCGATGCGAGCGTGGCGAGTTGATCCGCATCCGCGCGGCCTTCGTAGGTGGTTTGATCCTCGGTGGTGCAGGCATTGACCTGACCGCCGACATTTTCAATTTCAAAGGTCAGATCGCGGGCGCTGCGGTGTTCGGTGCCTTTGAAAACCATGTGCTCCACAAAGTGGGCGAGGCCGGCGGGGAGATTTGATTCATCACGGCTGCCGGCGGGGACATGGATGGCGAAGGAGGCGCATTCCGCATGTGGCATCGTGGCGACTGCGAGTCGCGGGCCCGAGGAAATCTGGCGCCAGTCGTACTTTGCCTGACTCATGATTGAGACTGGATTTTCACCAAGGCTTCGGCGAGCGCGAGGTCGGCGGTGGTGGTGATCTTGAGGTTGGGGCTGGTGGATTCGATGAACTTTACCTTGGTGCCGATTTGCTCGACCGCGCTGACCTCATCGGTGGCGGTGATGCCTTTGCGTGCGATCGTGTCGCAGGCTCGGCGTAGCAATGCGGCGTCGAAAGCCTGCGGGGTTTCCATGCACCAGAGATTGTGGCGGTCGACTGGCTCGGTGCTGAAGTCATTTTCATCCGAGCGCTTCATCGTATCGGTGGCGCGGTGTGCGAGTGTGGCAGCATGAAATTGTGCGGCGGCGATGACGCAGCGGTCGATGTCGTGAGGTGAGACCAGCGGGCGCGCGCCATCATGGACGGCAACGAGTTGCGTGTCGGCGGGTATCGCGGCGAGGCCAGCCGCGACCGAATCCTGGCGTTCCTTGCCACCATCGACGCGCGTGACGGGCTTAGTGAAATTTTCATGATCGATCTGATCCCAACGCTCCTGCGGGCAGACCACGATGATTGAATCGATCGTATCGGCCTTCATGAAGGCATCGATACTGCGGCGCAGGACCGTGACACCATCGAGTGTCCATGTGAGCTTATCCTGACCGAGTCGGCGGCTGCTGCCTGCGGCGACGATGATTGCGCAGCAGGATTTGATTTCTTTTGAAGCGTGCATGCCGTGATGGTGTTTCAGACGAGTTGCGAATATTCGAGCAGTCCGTGTTTACCACCTTCGCGGCCGAAGCCTGATTCCTTGTATCCGCCAAAGGGGCTGGCGGGATCAAACTTGTGGTATGTGTTGGCCCAGACCACGCCGGCCTTGAGGCGTGAGGCCATCATCAGAATGCGTGAGCCCTTGTCCGTCCAAACTCCGGCGGAAAGTCCGAAGCGCGTGTTGTTGGCTTTTTCGATCGCTTCCTCGGGAGTGCGGAAGCTGAGGATTGAAAGGACGGGTCCGAAGATTTCCTCGCTGGCAATGCGTTGACTCATGCTGACTCCGCTGAACAGGGTCGGTGGAAAGTAGAAACCTTTTTTTGGCAGCTTGCAGTGGTGTTGGAATATCGCGGTGCCGTCTTTGATGCCCGATTGGACGAGCTCTTGAATTTTCTTCAATTGGCCTAGCGAGTTGATCGCGCCGACATCGGTGTTTTTGTCGAGTGGGTCACCAACTCGGAGTGTGGCCATGCGGCGTTGCAGGTGTTTGGTGAAGGATTCCGCGATGCCTTCCTGGACGAGCAGACGTGAACCTGCGCAGCAGACATGGCCTTGATTGAAAAATATGCCATTGATCACTCCCTCGACCG
>JBMTCI010000246.1:0-2494 GCA_049430745.1 Luteolibacter sp.
GAGCGAATCGCACCAGAAACAAATGCCGTGCCCATTTTGCCGCAACCAATGACGCCGAGTTTCATGTCTCGAGACTAGCGCCCCCACCCGCGATCGCGCCAGCATCATTTTGATTGGTGAAATACGAAAATTTATTCCATGATGCGGCATGAAGTCACTCCCGCTACATGCGTTTGGTGCCTTGATCTGCTTCTCCCAATTCGCACTTGGCGAAAAAATCCCCGAGATTGGTCAGGCCATCCCCGAGGCAGTGATGCGACTCCCCCCACCAAGTCCAAGCGGCACGCCTGCGGGTATCACTCTCGCTGTGGCCACCACCAACGAAGCGGCACAAACGCATGTGAACATGGGTCTCAACCATCTTCACTTCGGATGGGAGTTTGAAGCCGCGCGCCACTTCGCGGCCGCAATGCGGGATGATCCAAATTGTTTGCTTGCCCACTGGGGCATGGTCATGGCCTTGCTCGAAGGCGCGCCCGAAACCGTATTAAACCGCAATGCGGCGGCGGAACGAATGATCTCGCTGATCGAAAACGGTATCGGCACCCCACTCGAACGCGACTACAGCTACGCCTTGCTCAAGCAACTCAGCGAGGGGCCCAGCGCCGCTGGCATCGCTTTTCGCAAAGTCGCCGATCATTTCCCCAACGACATGCACTCAAGCGTGCTGGTCGCACTTTTCACCCGCGGCGGCTACGATGTGACAGGCGAGGCCACGCCGGATCAGGAAGCATCCGAAGAAATGTTGCTCGAATGGATCCGTAAAATGCCAGGCAACCCAGTGCCGATGAACGCGCTCGCCACCATTCGCGCGGAGGCATTCGATCTTTCGAAAACTCTCGTTTACGCGCGCGAACTCTGCGCCGCGCACCCGGATTACCCGCCTTTTCAACACGTGCTCGGCCATTACGAATGGCGCTGTGGCAACCATCGCGAAGCTCTCAACGCATTTTCTAAATCCGCCGCGCTGTTTGAAAAATGGATGGCCGCCAACAAAGTCTCTGCCGCCGATTGCCCCGAATGGCTCGATGCACAAGTCTACCGCATCACTGCACTCAATTCGATGGGTCGTCGTCAGGAGGCCTTCGACGCGGCAATGCAGCTGAGCAAAACCGAAATTTCTGACGACCGAAAAAACTCCGCGGGGTCACGCGTGCTCATGTGGGACATCAAAACCTTGCCTGCGCGCCTTGCCCTCGACGCGGGAACCCTGCCGGAAGGAATCCCCATCGATCAACTCCTGCCCTCAGCGGATGATGCGAAAAAAATGATGAAGCACTCACTCGCCCATTGGTGGATCAACGGACTTCGCATCGCGCTCGAGGCACAGCGTCAAATTCAGGCCAACGAACTCGATGAGGCACGCAAAACAGTCAACGCGCTCAGCCAGCATGGAGAAATGATGAGTGGCAGTCAAAAACTCGCGAGCCAATCAGCCGAGCGATCGGAATGGAACCGGGCCTTTCGCGCGCTGGAAATGATGGCCGCCAACGCTCGCGGACAACTCGCCCTCGCAGGACCCGAGGAAAACCGCAACATCGCCTACAATTGGTTCAGCGCCGCTGCCGACAGGCAAACACCTAGCCCGCTGATGAAAGCACCGCTGGTATTTACCCCAATGGCCGGGCAGATCGGTGAGTATTATCTGACCATCAACCAAACACCCGACGCAATCGAGGCTTTCGAAAGGGCTCTGAAATCTTTTCCCAAGGACACGCGTCTGGTCGAAAGGCTTGCCAGTGCGCGCGCATCCAAAAACAAGACCGCCAAGCCGACAAGTGATCGGGTCGAAACGCCGAAACGCTGAACATTTCGACGATTTTCCAACGAACTTGAAACTTGGAAAAAATGCCAAAATGCCCGAAACCTTGGGCATGCAGCAATCTGCCATTGATGTCCGCCATGTCGCCAATCTCGCGCGACTTGAACTCAACGACGACGAAATCGCGGTCTTCCAACCCCAACTCGAGGCGATCATCGACAGTGCCCGCTCGCTCATGCAGCTCGATGTTTCCAACATCGAACCCACTGCTCACCCATCTCCCATCTTCTGTCGTATGCGTGACGACGAACCTCAAGACAGCCTGCCACCCACCGCCGTGCTGCAAAACGCTCCCGATCAAGCCCAAGGTCAAATCCGCGTGCCGAAGGTCGTGACCGATGCCTGATCCACCATCATTTGCACTCTATCATTCATGACGCTTTCTTCGCTCCGCCAAAAATTTCTCACTGGCGAAACCACGCCCACATCGTTGCTGCAAGACCTCGCCTCGGCGATCGCCACTCGCGATCCACAAACAGGCGCCTATCTTTCGCACGACCTCGAATCAGCAATCGCCGAAGCCTCAAAGGCCGATGTGAAATTGGCGCTTGGCGGACTTCCGATCGGAATCAAGGACAACATCAATGTCCTTGGCCAACCCTGCACCTGCGGCTCTAAATTTCTCTCGGAAAATTATCGCTCGCCCTACGACGCCACCGTCATTCGCAAACT
>JBMTCI010000247.1:0-2489 GCA_049430745.1 Luteolibacter sp.
CACAGGCCCTCCTCGATTTTACCTCACGAGCTACACCGCGCTTGGCATCAACGGTGCGGATGAGTGGCATGAAGCCTTCGGTCGCTCCTCAAGTCCCAAACCCAATAAACTCCTCATTGCTCGCCGCCAACTTTGGTGTGCCGAACATGGCATCCCCTACGACTCCGAGTGTGGAAAATCCCTCGGCGAAACCAGAAATGGAATCACCTGCATCTGGTCTCCGACACTCGCCCGCTTGGCGGAATCCCACCATTCCTTCGACTGCGTGGTCGTTGATGAAGGCACCCGCTTGCAGGCCTCGGAATCCCGCACAGGCTCAAGCGTGCGGATTCTTCAGCCCAAGCTCCGTCTTGTCCTCACAGGCACCCCGATCAAAAACCGCCTGGAGTCGATCTTCTGGCTTTGCTCTTGGGCGGCGGGTCACACCGGACGCTGGCCTTACTCCCCCTCGGAGTCGGATCGCGAACGATTCGCCAACGCGTTTCTTCAAAAGGAACGCTTCCTCACCCGCGAAAAAATCGCCGCCGAACGCGGGGAACCCCGCACCATCACCAAACGCTCGAACCGCATCTGCTCGCTTCACCGTCTCTGGCTTACTCTCGCTCCCGTGCTGATTCGGCGGCGGAAGACGGATTGCGGCGAGGCCATCGTCAAAAAAACCGTGTCACCCATCCTTGTCAGTCCCGGCACTGCCCAACTCGCCGTCTACCGCCACCACCTCACAAACCCGCCGATCTGCGGCAAAAAACCCGGAGCCAAACCAGCACACCGGCGCACTCAAGTAGGGATGCAGATCACCAATCTGCGCCTCGCTGCGCTCTGCCCGCATTCCCAGAATCTCGCGGACTCGATCACGATGGGCAACGGCCCGAAGCGCTCGTGGACAGAATGGACGCCGAAGCTTTTCGCCTCTCTGCAAATCGTGCGCGAGTGCCTCTCCAAGGGCGAACAAGTCATCATCGGATCGCCATTCCGCGATTTCAGCCACGCCGTTTATTCCAAACTCCAAGAAGCCGAAGTCGGCGCCGTGTTGCTCGATGGATCGACTTCCCCCGAAAATCGCGGCCTTCTCGCCGAGGAATTCAAACAACGCCAACACGCCGTCCTGGTGGCGGGCCTGAAGGCCATGGGCGAAGGCCACAGTTTTGAAAATTGCTCCCACCTCATCCTGCCCGCCCTCTCGTTCTCCTATGACGAAAACGAGCAATTCATTCACCGCGTCTGGCGCATCAACAGCCCGAAGCCTGTCACCATTTACCCGATCATCATGAACGGCTCGATCGATCAGAACCTCCACGACATCTTCACCGAGAAAGGCGACTCCTCCCACCTCGCGATCGATGGCAGGCTCTTCATCGAACCTGATTCCGATCGAGACATGGACTGGCTCCTCAAGGAATCGATTCGCATTTTCCGCCCCGGAATCCCCAGCATCGACGAACAAACCTTGATCAACCACTGGGAGACCACCCTGGCTCGGCAACTCCGCCACGCCTATCGCCAGTTCCAAGAACACTCCCGCGCCAATGGCCCCGATGAATCCGATGCCCAAGCGGCCTTGAAGAATCTCGAATTGCCCTCGCCCACCCAACTCTCCATCGATATTTTCAGAAAACACCACAAAACGGGCACCTTCAGGGAAGTCACAACAAAATCGATCGCCTCAAGCCTCGCCAAACTCCAAGCGGCCAACCGACACCTTAAGCCATGAAAAAACCTCAAAACCTCGACGAAATTCTCGATCAGTTGGCCAATTTGGATACCGATAAATCCAACTACGACCTCCACAAAATCCCCTTTGAGGAGTGGGCCGATTACGAGCACCTCCATCTCTTCGTCCCCGAGGAAGTGAATAAAAATTCCGTCACCGACGCCTGTCTCTGGCTTGAGGATTTTTATGGTTTCAAGGCCCGAGGATTCAAAGCCTACATCACCAGCGACCATCACGATCCCGACACCACATGGGCGCCCGACCCGAATGCCCCCTCTGGATTTTATTTTGTTATGGCCGACACCTCGGACGAGGACGACCTCGCCGAAAGAATCTACTCGAAATGGCAAATGGAAAACCTCGCCGAACGCCCAGGCTATTCGAAAGCCGATGCCATGACCAAAGCCTCCCAGATTCTCTTCGAGGAGAAAATCACCGAAGCAGAATAAGATGCGCCTTAAAATTTTATCGCAAAAACCCCGCTCCCCAATTCGTGGTTGTTTAAAACCCCTAACACCACATAAAAAACGCTTTTTCATCTTACATAGAATCGATTGCGCGAGATTTAGCGTAACCTGTAACCTTTGTAACTTGTCAACCTGCAATCAAGACACAAGATAACTTGAGACCTGCTTCGCAGAAACCTACCAGTTTCCAGCCAAAAAGATTCCTTTACCACGGTGGTGGTTGAAAGGGCATAGGTATGGGAATAGGTTCGCCGAGACCGATGCACGACACATCCCGCTGCAAATCCGATGCCTACACGGCTACTGCAGAG
>JBMTCI010000248.1:0-2481 GCA_049430745.1 Luteolibacter sp.
CGGCGTCACTCGCGACCGCATTTCCGCCCCCTCCAAGGCAACTGCCCGCGCCTGTACGATCGTCGACACCGGCGGCATCGGCGGCAACATCGAGGACGGCTTCGATGCGCAAGTCGCCATCGAGGCGGACATCGCGATGCAAACGGCCGACCTCATCCTGTTCGTGGTCGATGCTCACGACGGGCTCACCGCAACCGATCAATCGATTGCCCAAAAACTCCGCAAGGCAACACCGCCGGTCATCCTGGTCCTCAACAAAGTCGATGACCCGAAACATGAATCGGCCTTTTCGGATTTCTCGCGACTTGGATTTTCAAAATCCCTCTTCGTCTCTGCGGAGCACGGACGCAACTTCGGTCAACTCTGCGACGAAATTGATGCGATCATTGCGCCACTAGCCGATGAATCGGACGCCATTGCCGAGGTTGCCGAATCCGAGGGAATCAAGATCGCCATCGTCGGCAAACCGAACGCTGGCAAGTCCTCACTCGCCAACGCCATCCTGAAGGATGATCGGACCATTGTCTCCAACATCGCTGGCACCACTCGCGATGCGATTGATCTCCCCTGCTCGTTCCAAGGCGAGAAATTCACGCTCATCGACACCGCCGGACTTCGCCCGCGCGGCAAGCGTGACAATTCAGTCGAGGTCTTCTCCGCCATGCGCACCGAGAAAGCGATCCGGCGCGCCGACCTATGCGTCTTGGTGGTCGATGTCGCCGCAGGAATCTCGGCCCAGGATCGAAAGATCGCACAGACGATCATCGATGAGAAAAAACCCTGCCTCATCGTGCTCAACAAATTCGACCTGTTCCACCCGGACGGAAAACTTTCCGCGCGCCTCGAAGAAGCCACCGCACACGCCCGCCGCGAATTGTTTTTCCTGCACTTTGCACCGCTCGTCGCTTGCTCGGCCAAAACCGGCGGATCGGTGGAAAAAGTCCTCAAAGAGGCCCTTAAAGTCCGCAAGGGATCGCAAAACATTCCCGGTACCGGTCAACTCAACCGCATTCTCCAAACGGCCTTCGAAACCAATCCGCCCCCACTCGACAGCCGCCTCAAACGCCGCCTCAAACTCTACTACGCCACTGCCGCGACCAACGAAAAATACAGCGTGATTCCCGTGCCGGTGATCGTACTCTTCGTCAATGACAAGCGGCTCATGTCCAGCAGCTACGAATCCTATCTCACCAACCAGTATCGCGCCGCTCACCCAGCTCCCGGCATCCCCGTGATCCTCTCAGTCCGCTCTCGTTCACGCCGCGAATGGGAGCCTCGACAAAAGCCACAAGGACACTGAAATCTCCACGGTCGTGAAACTCATCATCGCCATTGCCCTGACCTCAACCCTTTGCCTGCAAGCAAAGACATGGAGAAATGCAGATGGCACAAAGTCTTTTGAGGGTGAATTTGTGAGCCGCACCGACAAGGAAGTCACCATCCTGCTCTCCAACCGAAAGCCCACCACCTTCAGTCTGGGCCTACTGCATGAGGATGATCGCTTCTGGCTCGATCAAAATCATCCACCTAAAAGCAAATTCGCTTCGAACCCCGCCGCCATTTTCGATCAAGTTCTGTTTGGCGACAACCGCAAGCAGGTTGAAGAAAAACTCAAGGCCAGCAAATTCGCCAAACTCACCGTCGATGAGACCTTCATTGGCCGCTCAGGACTCAACGGAATATTTCGCACCACAGGAAAAGTCGGCGAACTCGATGCTTCCCTGTTTTTTGATTGGAATGACGGCGACAGCTTGAGCGAACTGAACCTCCATACCGATCCCCAACCCATCAATGAGGCCAAAGAGAAGTTAATCCCCTGCTGGGAGAGATTCGCACATTTGCTCAGCAAAATTTACGGTAAGCCTGTGATCTCATCGCCCGAACTCAACACCTCATCGATTGCCGATGGCGCATTTCAGCCCACTCACCTGTGGCACTTACCCGCAAAGGGAAGCGTGAGACTCGGCGCATCGCGGGACAAAGACAAACTCATGATCATCTGCCGTTTTTCAGAGAAAAAAATCAATCCGGTCGAAATCAGCAAATAAGCCAGCACCATGCCGGGTAAATCCGAAATCTTAAACCTGCAGTTCATCGAAGCGCGTCACTCGCTGGTCGAACTCGCGGCGTTTCTTGATCGATTCGATCGTCACGAAGGCCCAACGGATTTCCGCCTCGAGGCCCTGAAAAACGCATTGCCCATCCTGCTGGAAAACCAAGCCGATCGCGCTCGCAAAATACTCGAGGCGCTCTCGGATCCCTCAATCGAACCGATTCCGCAGGCCATCACCCAAGGAGCCAGCGGCGCGCCAAAGCCGGACAACTGATTTTCCTCCACGATGAAATACATCGAACCCCACGCGCACATGGTCAGCCGCACGACGGATGACTATGAGAAACTCGCACTGGCTGGATGCCAGGCCGTCTGCGAGCCCGCCTTCTGGGCCGGATTCGATCGTTCATCTGTACATGGGTTCCACG
>JBMTCI010000249.1:0-2474 GCA_049430745.1 Luteolibacter sp.
CGCATCATCGAATAAGGGGTAGGGCGACGCGGCCTCGCGGCGCCGACTCATTCAGAATTTTTAACCGCCAATGAATGTGAATGGACGCGAGGAGGGGGTTAAGAGTTATTCGTTAGAGGTTAATGGGCAGAGATAGCGGCAAATGTATCTCTTTCTTTTACTTCGATGTTCAATGTTCGACGTTGGATGTTCGATGTTCCTCCAGCGCATACCCTTCTTTGCCATCCTTCACTTGCCAGCCTTGTTTGGCGAGTTCGTCGCGGAGGCGGTCGGACTCGGCCCAGTTTTTGGTGCTGCGGGCTTGCCAGCGGGTTTCGGCGAGTTGGCGGATGTGGTCGGGGACTTGGGCTGATTCCTTTTCGCTCGCTTGCGGCAGGGTGAGGCCGAGGGCGCGGAGGATGCGATTGAGCGCGGCGAGTGCAGCGGCGGCGTCCTTGCCTTGCAGGTCGGCGCTGGCTTTGAGTCCGGTGAAAATTCCACCGAGTGCGGCGGGCGTGTTGAGGTCGTCGTTGAGCGAATCCCATGCCGCTTGGAAGGGCCCGAAGTCGACCGAGCTGAGTGTCGCATCGTCGCCGGCTCTTGTGGCGAGCGAGCAGGCGCCTTTGGCAATTTTGGCTAGGGCTTCGCGGGCGGCGCTGAGGGAATCGAGAGTGAAATTGAGTTGCTTGCGGTAGTGTCCGCCGATCAGCACATAGCGCACCTCCATGGCGGTGAAGCCGCGTTTTTCGAGGTCGTCGATCGTGTAGAGGTTGCCGAGGGACTTCGACATCTTGCCGCCGTCGACGAGCAGGTGGGTGATGTGAAACCAATGCGCCGCGAACTTGCCACCGCAGGAGCAGGTGCTTTGTGCGATTTCGTTTTCGTGGTGGGGGAAGACCAGATCTATACCACCCGAATGGAGGTCGAACGAATCACCGAGGTATTCCTTGATCATTGCCGAGCACTCGAGGTGCCAGCCGGGTCGGCCTTCGCCCCATGGCGATGGCCAGAAATTGACACCGTCCTCGGGTCGGCGCGCTTTCCAGAGCACGAAGTCCGAGAGGTTTTCCTTGTCGTACTCATCCGAACTGGCGCGGGTGTTTTGGGTTTTGCCGAGTTCGAGTTCGCGGTGTTCGAGATGCGAGAGCGCGCCGTAGCCGGGGAAGGATGCGATGTTGAAATAGACCGAGCCGTCGTCGGAGAGATAGGCGTGACCTTTTTTCATCAGCTCATCGATCATCGCGATTTGCTGCGGGATGTGATCGACCGCGCCCGGTTCGACATGCGGTGGGAGGAGTCCGAGCTTTTCGCAATCGGCGTAAAATTTTTCCGTCCAGCCGCGGGTGAAATCGGCGAGCGACTTTCCGGCCTTTTGCGAATCGCGGATCGTCTTGTCGTCGACATCCGTGATGTTGCGCACATGCATCGTACGGGTGCCGCCAGTTTCGAGCGTGCGGCGCAGGACATCCTGGAGCACGAAGGTGCGGAAGTTGCCGATGTGGGCGGGGCCATAGACGGTCGGGCCGCAGCAGTAGAAACGGAAGGTCGAGCCGTCGAGTGGGCGGAGTTCGCGTTCGGTGCGGGTGAGCGTGTCGAAGAGCCTCATGCGCGGCGAGTTTGGCGATTGGTGGGCGTGAGCCAAGAGCAAATGGGCGCGCGGCTGGGCGCGAGGAAATTATCATTTCCTACGCGATCGGGGTATGTGCTAGATCTTTGGCGTGAAACGCTTGTTCTGGATCGTCGCCGTGATGTTGCCGGTGGCGATGAGTCTCCAGTGTCATCGCATCGGTCCGCCAGGCGGCGGGCGTGAGGGTAGGTCGGTTTCATCCTCGGGCGGCAAGACCTCGATTTCCCGCATGTATCGCGAGGTGAATCTGCGGGCCGACATGGTCCCGCGTGGTCGTCATGGCCGCAAGGTCGTGAGGCCGATGCGCCCGCGCTACATCACGATCCACAGCACGCAGAACTATCACGCCAATGCCGAGCGTCATGCGGCGGCGCTCAAAAGCGGTGCGCTGCGATCACCGAAAACCAAAACCGGCAACCGCATTGGTTATCTCATTTGGCATTTCACCGTCGATGACCGCGAGGCGATCCAGCACATGCCGATCAGCGAGCAGGGCGAGCATGCGGATTTCCATGGCCCCGGCAATCGTCTCTCGATCGGCATCGAAATGTGCGAGCATCGCGGCAGCAACAAGCGGGTCACGATCGAGCGGACTGCGAAGCTCACGGCGATACTGATGAAAAAGCAGGGCATTCCCTTGCGGAATGTGGTGCCGCATTATCACTGGCCGAGGAAGGGGAGGAATCCGCCCAACAAGAATTGCCCGCACTTTTTGTTGGATAATGGCAAGCCTGGGAAAAAGTGGCGTTGGTTCCTTGGGCGGGTGAATGATTATTATCAACGAATTTGAAAACGAATCATGCGGTCTCGGCGAGACCGCGCTACCTTGATGAATTATGATTGAGCGTGATCTGTCATCGCACGGCAG
>JBMTCI010000250.1:0-2470 GCA_049430745.1 Luteolibacter sp.
GCGACCACGGTGCACGGAGGTCATGCCCCAAACGCCGCCGACGAGGGCAAGCAGCGTGGAGGCGATCAAAAGCCAGCGGTCCATGGCCTTGGTTGATGCGGAAAAGCCGCGTGGCTGAAAAGCGGAAAATTGGGAATTCCGCCGAAGGGGTGTGGGGCTAGTAGTGTCCAACAGGCCATGGCGGGAGGTTTGCATGGAGGGCGGTGCAAATATCTCTCTTACGAAAAAAAGTATTTAAATTTTTAGCATATATGATATTGCTAAAAGCAAGTGAAAGAACTATCGTTCGAGTGGGACCCGAAAAAGGCTGCCAGCAATCTTTCAAAGCACGGAGTGGCTTTTGAAGAGGCGGTGACGGTCTTTCATGATGATGCAGCGCTCGTGATTCCTGATCCTGATCATTCAAAGGATGAAGAGCGTTTCATCATCATGGGGCAGAGCGCAAAAATCCGAATGCTGGTGGTTGTACACTGTTACAGGAAGGCTCGATCTTCCATTAGGATCATATCGGCGAGAAAAGCAGGCACAAAAGAACAGAAACCTTACTGGGAATCAAAATCATGAGAACCGAATACGACTTCAGCAAAGCCAAACGAAATCCATACGCGAAGCGGCTCAAGAAAGCCGTCACGATTCGGTTGGAGCCGGACATCATCAATTACTTCAAGGCGATGTCGGTGGATTCCGGTATTCCATACCAGAATCTCATCAACCTCTATCTGCTCGATTGCGCGAAGGCGGGGCGAAAGCTATCGCTCAGCTGGAAGAGATAACGATCATTGATCCTGTGTATCTCACCGCGCGCTCACTCGTTGCCAGGCTTGCGGCGCAGGGATTTCTTTTGGGATAGGGCGCGTTTGTCGGCGACGGAGCGTTGTTTGGAGCGCTGTGAGCGCGGACGTTTTTGGCGGCGCAATTTTTCGATCGCCTGCGTTTTGGCAATGGCCTTGCCTTGGCGAATCGCGTCGAGTTGCTCGCAGAGTTCGCGGCGAGCGTGGAAGCGATTCATTTCGCGAGAGCGGTCGATCTGACACTTGATGCAAACACCGGTGGGTAGGTGTTTGAGAAAGACGCAGTTGGAGGTTTTGTTGATTTTTTGTCCGCCCGAGCCCGAGCCTCGCACGAATTTTTCCAACAGATCTTCTTCGCGGATGCCGAGAGATGCCATGCTTCGTTCGAGCGCGGCAATTTTTTCGGGTGAAATGTGGGAGGACATTTAAAAATCAAGAGGAAGAGAGGAAGAGGTAATTTCTTATGAGCTGGGGGATGATTTTTCGCTCTCGGAATTTTTCGGGGTGAAGCGGCTCCAGAAGGCAGCGAGGGTGCTGCCGATGAGGCTGTGGGTGACGGCTGAGACGGCGCCGACGACGGGCGCGAGGGGGAGGTTGGGGAAGCCTTGTTTGGCGAGCACGATGGCGAGTCCGGAGTTTTGCATGCCGACTTCGATGGAGATGGTGCGTGCGGTTTCCTCATTGAATCCCGAGATGCCGGTAATGAAGTAGCCAATGGCAAAGCCACCTAAGTGTAACAGGAAAACTGCGAGGACAAGGTCGGCCGCGTGGGCGAGGATGTCCTTTGATGAGGCAGCGATGGCTGCGCCGCAGATCAGGCAGACGCCAAGCACCGAGAGAACGGGTGCGGCGGGCAGGATGCGTTGCACGAGTTTGGGTGCGCGGCTGTTGAGGATCACGCCAAGCACCACGGGGATGATCACCACTTGCAAAGTTTGTTGGAAGAGAACCCAGCCGTTGACCTCGACGATCGAGCCGGCGAGCAGTTGGGTGAAGAGCGGAGTGAGAACGACAGCGGCGAGGGTTGAGCAAGCGGTCATGATCACCGAGAGCGCGACATTGGCGCGGGCGATGAGCGTGATGAGGTTGGATGCCGTGCCGCCGGGGCAGCAGCCGACGAGGATGAGGCCGACCGCGTAGGCGGGTGGGAGATTGAGAAATTTTCCGATGCTCCACGCCAGCACGGGCATGGTGGCGAATTGCGCGATGAAACCCGTGATGACCGCGCGCGGCATGCGGCCGATGCGGCGGAAGTCGTCGACGCTGAGGGTGAGTCCCATGCCGAGCATGACCACGCCAAGAATGGCAACGGTGATCTTCGGGTTGTTGAGTGGCAGCCAGATCGAGGGCATCCAGAGTGCGTGAGTGACGCAAAGGCACAGCCAGAGCGGGAAGAGGCGTGTGAGGTGGGTGGACATGGAAGGAGGTGGTGTTGTCATGACCAAGCAAGAATTGTCGGCTGCTGGCAATCGAAATGAGCATTTGGATTTTGTGCTTATGGAAAGATCCGCAAGCATGTATCATCGGCGCATGGACGACATGACGCGGGATCACGGGCAGCAGCCCTTGGAGGCATTGATGGAGCGATGGGGCTTGAGCGGGCATCAGTTGGTTGAGACCTCCGAGGAGCAGCTCAATCACAAGCAGGTGCAGCGGGCTCGCAAGGGGCGTCAGCTGAC
>JBMTCI010000251.1:0-2465 GCA_049430745.1 Luteolibacter sp.
GAAGCGCACCGCATGACCCACTTCGCGTCCAACGCTCGTGCCGCGGTGTTTTGCCACCCATCCGGCGAGTAGTCTCGCGGCCATGCGTCGGGGTTCTATGACGAGGATCATGCCCTCTACGCCAGCCTCGACGAGCATGCCCGGCACTTCGGTCGATTTGCCTGATCCCGTGGGAGCTTTCAGCAAGACGCGTGCGCGATTTTCACTGGCAACAGCGGCGCGAAGGGCTTCGGCGATTTCGAAAACAGGCAATGACACGCCCGTGGATGTGGATGGAAATGCGGCATCGGGAAAGCGCAAAGAGGGTGGAGCGGTGGTCGGGCGCCTGCGGCTGGTTGGGTGAATCAATTTCGGCCCAAATTTTGAGGATTTGCCCAAACTGAGCGCCCGACGGTGATTTTTACAAAAATTTCGCTCACTGGCGCATTGACATCCCGCCGCATTCTCCTAGTGTCGCCGCCCCGCGCACCCTGCCGGTCGCGAAATCCTAAATTTCCAACGAGGCCCCAGCCATGAGCAAACGCACCTTCCAGCCCTCCAAGCGCACCCGAAAACAACAATTCGGCTTCCGCGCCCGCATGGCCACCAAAGCCGGTCGCGACATCCTTCGCCGTCGTCGTCAGAAAGGCCGCAAGCGCCTCGTGCCGAAGGGTGCCGAAAACCCGTTCAAGCGTCACACGACGCAGCACGGTTAATAATTTCCCGACCGCATCGCGGAAACGGGCTCACATCTTGGCCCATCGATGAGACTCCCGCGCAAATGCAGCATGAAGCAGCGTGGCGACTTCGCTCGTGTGCGCCAGTCAGGTCAGGCCAAAATCGGTCGCTTCGTGATTCTCAGCACCCTCGCCGACCCGTCGCTCGACACCTTGCGCATGGGATTCATCACCAGTCGTCGCGCAGGCAAGGCCCACGATCGAAATCTTCTGCGCCGCCGCTTTCGCGCCCTTGTGCAGGCTCATGCCCCGGGCTTTGGCGACCTCAAACGATTTCTCGTCACCATCGCACGCCCCGGCGCGGCCAAAGCTAGCTTTGCCGAACTCGAGGCCGACTGGCTCAAACAGGCACAGCGACTAAAATTGATCCGCCAACATTCCACTGACGCATGATCGCTAGCATCGTCACTTTTCTGATCCGCGGGCTGATCCGTTTTTATCAGATCGCCTTGCGCCCGATGATCAAATTTGCCGCAGGCCCGGGTGCTGGATGCCGCTTCACGCCTTCTTGTTCGCATTATTTTTTGCAGGCAGTCGAAACCCATGGCCCTCTGATCGGATCATGGCATGGCATTCGCCGGATTTTGCGCTGTCATCCATGGGGTGGCTGCGGTTATGACCCTGTCCCGCCGGCACTTTCTTCCAAAGCCAATCATCTTTAATCCGCATCTCATCTTTTCCTATGTACGATCGCAAAACTTGGGTAGTCCTCGCCATATGTGGCGCGCTGCTGGCCCTCAATTTTCATTACGCTTCCAAAAATCAACGCGCTGCCGCTGAGGCCCGTGCACGCGAGGAGGCCTTGCAAAAAACCAAGCCCGCCATCGAGCCTCAATCAACCGAGAGCAGCGCGGGTCTCGTTGTCACACCACCGCCACCACCGGCCGAAGAGGAATTGGTGACGCTCTTCAACGACAAAGTTTCCTTCGTCTTCACCAACATCGGCGGTGGCATCAAAAATGCAGTTTTTCAAAACGAATTCGAAGTCGGCAGCAAGACCAGCAAGGTCGAGATCAATCGCTTTCACATCGGCGCCATCGGCACATTGGCAGGTGCGGGTGAAACGCTGGAAAACATGATATTTTCCAAGATCGGCGCAGAATCGGTCGAGGGCAAGAAAGTCGTTTACAGCGCCACGCTGCCGTCCGGCATCATCGCCAAAAAAATCTATTCGCTCAACGAGGGAAAGGAAGCCGGAGCGCCCTATCTCATCGATTTCGAACTGCGCTTTGAAAACCCGACGGGCCTTGCGGTGAACCTGAGCCAGTGGAGCCTCTTCCTCGGCGAGGCCTCGCCACTCTATCACGCGGAAGTTCCGCAACAGACTGGTTATTTCTGGCGCGACAACGACACGATTCATTTCACCGACGGCTCGAGCTTCAAAGGTGGCTGGTTTTCATCCGCCAAATCCATCGCCGGCAGCCCAGCCAACACGCCAATTCAATTCGCGGGCGTGACCAACCAGTTCTTTGCCACCGTCATCCAACCGAAAGAAACCGCGCTCACTTCAATGTGGGCAAGGGCATCACAAGTCACTTTACCAAGCGATGCCCGCCCAGTGACATCGGTGAATGGCGGACTCCGCCTGCCTGCGCTTCAGCTCAATCCTGCCTCATCAGCTTCGCTCGGTTATCGAATTTTCATCGGCCCGAAACACAATCCGATGCTGCGCAAAATGGAGGGTGTCGTCGGCGAGGGCTGGGGGGATGTGATGCAGTACGGCTGGGTCTGGTGGGTTTCTCGTCCGCG
>JBMTCI010000252.1:0-2464 GCA_049430745.1 Luteolibacter sp.
GTTCGCTATGAGGACATGGTGGAAGATCTGGAAGGCAATGCCAAACGAGTCCTGGATTTTCTTGGTGTGGAGTGGAGCGACTCGATCATGGATTACGACCGACATGCGAGGGAAAAGGTCGTGAGGTCTCCAACCGCCGAGGCGGTGACCGAAAAGGTTCACACGCGTGCCAAGAATCGCTGGAAAAATTACGAGAAGCATCTCGAACCAGTTCTTGAAACCCTCAAGCCCTGTCTCAAGTCGCTCGGATACGAATAGTTTGATGCGATCA
Organism: Luteolibacter sp.; assembly: GCA_049430745.1. Taxonomy (GTDB): domain Bacteria; phylum Verrucomicrobiota; class Verrucomicrobiia; order Verrucomicrobiales; family Akkermansiaceae; genus Luteolibacter. Next base: position 272 of record JBMTCI010000252.1, read on the forward strand.
TAGCGGCGATCACCGGTCGCCGCATCCACCATCCCAACCTCATCCCTCAATCCCGCGAAGTTCAACAGGTTCGCTGGCCTCTTCGATGCGGCTGATGACCGATCGGGTCTGTTGAATCTCGGATTGGAAGTTTTTGGACTTCGGGTGGGCGGTTAGATCGGCCTCAAGTTGACGAAGCCGTGGCAGCATCGGCTTGGCGGCAGTGCCGTAGCTGGCGAGGGCGTTGAGACAGCGTGGGATGCGCGCGCCCGCACCCCAGCTGTGAATGTCCATGACGAGAAAACTCAGGTCCATGCCTTCTTTGATCCGATGCTTGGCCATGAGTTCAATGCCCGTCAGGCGGATGTTCGCCGCAAACATTTCACCGCTTGGGGCGGGCTTGACCACGGCCTCTCGAATCGCGGGCATGAGCGGCTTGATCTCTTCGTAGCTGAGCTTGTGATAGATGCCGCCGATCTCGCCGCGCGCCTTTCCGTCCTGATTGTGAAGCCCGGCTTCCACGGCCTTGCGCAGTTGATCGCGGTCAACGCCATTAAGTGATTTCTTGAGCATGCTTCCAAAGACCGCGAAGCACAAATACCGCTGCTCCATGCCACGCGGGTCAGCCTCCGTGGGTCCCTTGGCAATGCGCTCCAAGAGCTCAGGCACGGTGCTCATCGCTTTCTCCCCGATGGCTGCCAGAGCATAAGCCGCTTGGACGCGCAGCCAGAGGTCGTCGTGCTGCAGCGTTTTTTGCAACGCCCCCACCGCGGTTGCGGCGCGTCCCTTCAACATTTCAAGTGCCTTGCAAGCACCATAGCGAGCTTCGATTTGCGGCGCATCGAGCAGATTGATCAATTGAGAAACAGGTGCTTCCTTGCGACGCGAGAGTGCCATGGCCGCGCGCTCACGAACGATGGGCGACCAACTGCCGAGGCATTTGAAAAGCTGCTCATCCGAAAGCCCATCGTAGCCGCTGTCACGATCGTGATGACTCCACCCGCGTCCTTGATGAATGAGCGATTGCGCGGCTGTCGAATCGAGCGCCGCAAGCGCAGCGGGGCGTTTGCCAGTCAGCCAAATCTTCTTCAGCGGCAGCGCATAAGCCAAGAGGTAGGCGCCGCTGCAATCCCAGCCCGCATAGCTGTCATTTTTCATTTGCGGTGGGCCTTGATGAATGAAGCTGCCGTCCCATTGACGCGCGAGGTCGAAATACCATGAGCCGAATTCCTTCATCCAAGCTCCCGTAGCGTTAGGGCCGGACTGCGCCACACCTGGCAAGGCCCAAAGCATGTTGAAGAAATTTCCGGTGTGACCGCCATCGCGCTCGGATCCATGGGAGGCCACGCTCATGCGCGAGAAGAACTCCGCTCCCTTTTTTTCGCCGAGCAAATTGAACAAGACGGCCGCCATGCCGCACTTGCCGTTGTCGTCATGCGTTTGAGTCCAAGGCTGATGATCGCCGTAGGGAATCGCCCCCTTGCCGATGTAGAAACGCATCAGCCCGGCACTGCGCTCGATGGCGCGATCGACTGCGGGATCATGCACGCCGGCCGCGCGTGCCATCACCAGCGAGATCGTCAGTGGCAAGCCTGGCGAATTCATCATGCCATAGCCATAAAGTCGTCCGTCGGGTTGGGCGAACTTGTGTCCCCAAGAACCGACCGCGCTCTGACCGTTGGCGGTTTCGAGCGCGAGCCGACGCAGCCCGGGCATGACCGATTCATCGCCGGTCGCCATCACATACTCGGAGAGCAGCATCATTGCGTATCCGTAAAACCAGCTTTGCATCGAGGTCGCCGAAAATTCCGCCGCCCACTCCGCTTCCTTTTTAACCAGAGGCACATAAGCCGGATCGCCACTTGCCAGCAGGGCGAGCGCATTGAGCGAACGCGTGATCGGGTTCTGTTTGTATCTACGTTGCGACATTCGTTTCGCCAGCGCCGCGCATCCTTGCTCGAGAATGCGTTTCGATTTCGGGCAGTCGTAGGGCGCAGTGGCGCTGTAATCGCCGAGCACCTCGAGCTTTAAGGCGACCTCCTCTGTTTTTCCGTCACGCCAGCGGGTGAGGGTCAGCTTGCCACCGCCGGTCGTCGATTCGGCAGCACTGAGCGCCTTGCCGAGTTCGGTTCGTGGATCGGATGAAAACTTATTTCCGCCAACGCCAAGGATCACATCGCCGATGGCAAGGATTCCATCGGCAGGGGATGATTT
>JBMTCI010000253.1:0-2416 GCA_049430745.1 Luteolibacter sp.
CCCCGCCACTTTTTGTGGCGCGCGCGGAGCTTGGGTTGACCGCGACAGTGGGTCAACTAAAAAATTACTAAAATGATAAACTTGGTAATGATTTAAGCTGATTCGCTTTTAAGCACTGATTTTTAATGATTTGTAGAAATCCGCTTCGTGATGGACGAGAGGAGTTTGGAGGCGGAATCCTCAAGCGTGGTTGTTTCCGTGTCGATGATGAGGTCGGCGTTGTCAGAGATTTCAAAGCCGCTTTGTTTGCCGGTGAAGTTGGGGATTTCGCCCTTGGCGGCCTTTGCGTAAAGGCCTTTCACGTCGCGTTGCTCGCAGGTTTCGTAGCTGGCTTTGATGAAGACCTCGAAGAGGTCGGTGCCGAGAATGTCGCGGGCGATCTGGCGGAGTTCCGCGCGCGGGGTGATCGCGGAGACAAAGGTGATGACGCCTTGTTGGGCGAGTATCTTGGCGGTCTCGGCGATGCGGCGGATGTTTTCTGCGCGGTCCTCGTCGCTGAAGCCGAGGTTTGAGTTGAGTCCGGTGCGGAGGTTGTCGCCATCGAGGATGATGGTGAATCGTCCCTGATCGTGGAGCTGGCGTTCAACCGCGTTGGCGATGGTGGATTTGCCCGAGCCGGATAGGCCGTAGAGCCAGATCACGCTGCCGCGTTGCTTGAGCAGGCGCTCCTTGTCCTCGCGCTTGAGGAAGCGGTGAAATTCAGGATGGATGTGGGACATGGGGGAAAGATTTAAGAGACCAGAGGAATAGGGGAGGTGAACATTGAACATTGAACATCGAACATTGAAGTGAAGAAGGGTTTACCGCGTGGCGCGAAAGTGTGAGAGTTAGAGGTTATTTGTTATTGGTGTAGGAAGTTATAGGACACTGGGGGGTAGGGTGGCTGGGGTGCTGGCTTCTTTGAAGATGCGGTCTGAGCCCGACCACGCTACCTGAAGAGGCGGCTATTCCCTAATAACGAATCACTAATAACCTAACACTCTTCTCAAACCCCTTTGCCGATGCTGAAGGCTTTGAAGCCGTGGGCTTTGAGGGCGGAGCTGGGAAGGATGGCGCGACCGTCGAAGACGAAGGCGGGCTTGAGCATCAGGTCGTGGATGCGTTGGAGGTCGAGGGTTTTGAATTCGTCCCACTCGGTGAGCGTCGCGAGGGCATGCGCGCCTTTGGCGGCGGTGTAGGGATCGGAGGCGACTTCGACATTGAAGCTGATGATGTCCTGCGGAACACCGACCTCGAGGAGGTCGCGGTGAATGGTTTCCTGCGGCACGCGCGGGTCGTAGATCACGACATGCGCGTTTTCTGCAACGAGGTCGCGGACGATGTTGATCGCCGCCGATTCGCGGGTGTCGTTGGTGTCTTTTTTGAAGGCGAAACCAAGGATCGCAATGCGTTTTCCTGAGACCGTGTTGAAGAGCGTGCGGACGATTTTTTCGACGAAGCGGGATTTCTGCCAATCGTTCATCGTCACCACTGAGCGCCAGTACGCGGCGGCTTCGGGAAGTCCGAAGGATTCGCAGAGGTAGACGAGGTTGAGAATGTCCTTTTGGAAGCAGGAGCCGCCGAAACCGACCGAGGACTTGAGGAATTTCGGCCCGATGCGTGAGTCGGCACCGATGGCGCGTGCGACTTCATCGACATCAGCGCCGGTGGCTTCGCAGAGGGCAGAGATCGAGTTGATCGATGAAATGCGCTGGGCGAGGAAGGCGTTGGCAACGAGTTTGGAAAGTTCCGAAGACCAGAGGTTGGTGGTGATGATTCTTTCGCGTGGGACCCAGTTGGCGTAGACCGAAACGAGGGCCTCGAGTGCGGCTTGTCCTTCCGGTGTGTTTTCGCCACCGATTAGGATGCGGTCGGGATTTTCCATGTCGGCAACGGCGGTGCCTTCGGCGAGGAACTCAGGGTTTGAAAGGACTTGAAAAGTGGCCTCTTTGCTCGAGTTGGCGGCGAGGATCGTTTGGATCGCGCTCGCGGTTTTGACCGGAATGGTGGACTTCTCGACGATGATTTTATTGCCTTCGGAGACCTCGGCGATGAGGCGAGCGGCGGACTCGATGTAGCGGAGGTCGGCCGCGCGTCCGGCGCCGATGCCATAGGATTTCGTCGGCGTGCCGACGCAGACAAAAATCAGATCTGCCGCGGCGATGGCCGGCTTGATGTCGGTGGTGAAGTGGAGGTTCTTGCCGCGCGCGGACTCGACGACTTCCTGCAAGCCGGGTTCATAGACGGGCAGGTCGCTTGAGTTCCATGCATCGATGCGTGCTTGGTTGAAATCGCAGACGGTCACCTGGATGTCAGGGCACTTGGCAGCGATCATGGCCATGGTGGGTCCGCCGACATAACCGGCGCCGAGGCAGCAGATGGATTTGATTTTCATGGGAATAAAGAGTTAACCGCGAAGGCGCAAAGGTCGCCAAGG
>JBMTCI010000254.1:0-2414 GCA_049430745.1 Luteolibacter sp.
GCCGCGAACGACTGACCTGCGCTGCCGTTGAACTTCAGCTGGATCGTGTCTTCGGGGAGTCCCTTGCCACCATGTTTGCGGGTCACTTCGCTGCCGGTGATCGTGCCGACGACGCGATTGATGTTGGTGATTGGGAGTTCCGCGCGAACCTTTTCGCCGCGTTCGATGGCAGGTTTGCAGAGCGCGAGCAGGTGGGTGTTGTCGAGCGCTTGCTTGAGGCCGTGATCCTGCTCTTGCGAGCAGATGCCGAGAACCTCATCACCGACATCCGGCTTGTGGAAGATCGTGGTGAGATCGACACCGGCGGCTTTCCAGTGTTCGGATGCTTCGCGGGTGTCGAGGCATTCCACATGGCCAACCATTTCGTTGATCGTGCGGAAGCCGAGTTCGGCCATGATTTCGCGAAGCTCCATCGCGATGAAGGTCATGAAATTGACCACATGCTCGGGTTTGCCGGCGAAGTTCTTGCGGAGTTTCGGATCTTGGGTGGCAACGCCGACCGGGCAGGTGTTTTTCTGGCAGACGCGCATCATCAGGCAGCCGACCGAGACGAGCGGTGCGGTGGCGAAGCCGTATTCCTCGGCACCGAGAAGTGCGGCGATCGCGACATCGCGGCCGGTCTTGAGTTGACCGTCGGTTTCGAGGACCACGCGGCTGCGCAGGTCGTTGAGGAGGAGGATCTGATTCGTTTCGGCGAGGCCGAGTTCCCATGGAGCGCCGGCATTGTAGATCGACGACGAGGGCGAAGCGCCTGTGCCGCCGTCATGGCCGGAGATGAGGATCACATCCGCGTGGGCCTTGGCGACGCCTGCGGCGATCGTGCCGACGCCGACTTCGGCGACCAGCTTCACATTGATGCGAGCGCGTGGATTGGAATTTTTCAAATCGTGGATCAACTCGGCGAGGTCTTCGATCGAGTAGATGTCGTGGTGCGGTGGTGGGGAAACCAGTCCGACGCCTGGCGTCGAGTGGCGGACCTTGGCGACCCATGGGTAGACCTTGGAGCCGGGAAGTTCGCCGCCTTCGCCGGGTTTTGCACCTTGCGAGATCTTGATTTGGATTTCGTCGGCATTGACGAGATATTCGCTGGTGACGCCGAAGCGGCCAGAGGCGACCTGCTTGATCGCCGAGCGTTTGCTGTCGCCGTTTGGCAGTGGCTTGAAGCGTTCCGGATCTTCACCACCTTCGCCGGTGTTGGATTTGCCGCCGATGCGGTTCATCGCAATCGCGAGCGTTTCGTGGGCCTCTTGCGAGATCGATCCGTAGGACATCGCACCCGTCTTGAAGCGCTTGGTGATCATTTCGATCGGTTCGACTTCTTCGATCGGCACGGGTTGGCGTTTGCCCTTGAACTTCATCAAGCCACGCAGTGTCGAGAGATTCTCACTCTGGTTGTTCACCTTCGCGGCGTATTGCTTGAAGACATCGTAGCTACCGGTGCGCACCGCCTTTTGGAGGAGGTGGATGGTTTCCGGATTGAAGAGATGATATTCACCATCTTTGCGCCATTGGTACATGCCGCCGGATTCGAGCGCGCGTTCTTCGGTTTCGATGTGACGGTCGGGGAAGGCCTGACGATGGCGGATGAGGCACTCCTCGGCGACTTGTTCGATGTCGGATCCTTCGCAACGGCTGGAGGCGCCGGTGAAATACTTGTTCACCAGATCGGTGTTGAGGCCGATCGTTTCGAAAATTTGCGCACCACGATACGAAGCGACCGTCGAGATGCCCATCTTGGCCATGGTCTTTACCACGCCTTTGATCGAGCCCTTTAGGAAATTGTAGACCGCCTTGTCGAAGTCGATGTCCATCATCTCGTCCTTGATCATCTGATGGATCGAGTCGAAGGCCATGTAGGGGTTGATCGCATCGGCGCCGAAGCCGATAAGCGTCGAGAAGTGGTGAACTTCGCGGGCTTCACCGGTTTCCAAGACGACGGAAACTTTCGTGCGAGTGCCCGAGCGAACGAGGTGGTGGTGGAGTCCGCCCATGACCAGCAGGGTGGGCATCGCTGCGTGGGTCGCGCTGAGATTGCGGTCCGAAACGATGAGGATGTTGAAGCCATCGGCGATCGCCTTGTCGGCGGCGGCGCAGAGTTCTTCGAAGCCTTTTTCAAGTCCTTTGCCGCCATCCTTGGCGACAAAGAGCGCGTCGAGCGTGGTCGCCTTGAAGCCGCTGAGCGAAACTTCGCGCAGTTGTGCGAGTTGCTTGTTGTCGATGAGCGGGTTGTCGAGGCGGATCAGGCGGCACGAGTGCGGGCCGGGATCGAGCAGGTTGCCTTCCGAACCGATGAAGGTCTCGGTGGCGGTGACGAGTTCTTCGCGGATGCAATCGAGCGCCGGATTGGTGACCTGCGCAAAGATTTGCTTGAAGTACTGATAGAGGTGTTTCGGTTTGTCCGAAAGCACGGCGAG
>JBMTCI010000255.1:0-2404 GCA_049430745.1 Luteolibacter sp.
CCCGAGGCTCACGACCTCTCGTCGCTTCGCCTCCTCGGCTCCGTCGGCGAACCGATCAACCCCGAGGCGTGGAATTGGTACCACCAAAAAATCGGTGGCGGCAAATGCCCGATCGTCGATACTTGGTGGCAAACCGAAACGGGCGCGATCATGATCACGCCCCTGCCTGGTGCCACTCCCTGCAAACCCGGCACCGCGACGCTTCCCTTCTTCGGCATCGATGCCGCCATCCTCGACGATGCAGGCAAGGAATGCAAAGCCGACCAGGACGGCCGCCTTGTGATCCGCAAGCCATGGCCGTCGATGATCCGCACGATCTATGGCGATAAAGACCGTTACAAAAAAACCTACTGGTCCGATTACCCGAATCTCTACACCGCGGGCGATGGCGCGCGCCGCGACAAGCAGGGTAACTTCTGGATCATTGGTCGACTCGACGATGTACTCAATGTTTCAGGCCATCGCCTTGGCACCGCCGAAATCGAAAGCGCCCTCGTTGCCCACCCCGCTGTGGCTGAGGCCGCAGTGATCGGTCGACCCGATGAAATGAAAGGGCAAGCCGTTGCCGCCTTTGTCACACTCAAGGGCAATTACACGGAGTCCCCCGAACTTCGCAATGAGCTCCGCAACCATGTCGGCAAAGTCATCGGCGCGATCGCCAAACCCGACGACCTCCACTTTGCTCCGGGTCTCCCCAAAACCCGCTCGGGCAAAATCATGCGCCGCCTGCTCAAAGAACTCGTGACGACCGGCAAGGTTTCGGGCAACATCACCACCCTTGAGGATTTCGCCGTCATCGAGGCGATCCAAAAGAAAATGTCTGTTTAATTTCCCATGACCACCACCCGCTACCTCATTGCTCGCGTCGCTCAGGCTTTCGGCCTGGTGCGCAAATCCCAACGCATGGGTGATGCCGCAAGGGAAATGCACCTGCTCCGTGATGCGGAAGCATTCCTTGGTTATTCAATTTGGGAAAACTGCAAGGACATCGAAAACCTCTCGGTCGAGTACTGGAACCTCCGCAAATTGAAAAAGGAACACGATGCCGTTCAGGAAAAAATCGATGAGGCGGAAAGCAAGCTCGCCGCCGCCCACGAAGAGCGCGCCCACATTCTCGAAGTCACGCCAGAGACCAACCACGAGCTGATCGATCAACGCACCGAAAAACTCAAAGTGCTGGAAACTCTTGCCAGTCAGCGCGACCAGATCGTCGCCCAAGGCCGCGATGTCCGCCGCGTCTATGTCGGACTCAAGATGAAGCTCGAGGTACTGAATCAAGAGTCATCACATCCGGAAGAGCATCAGGATGAGATCCAAGCGGTGCAAAAACGACTCGATGAACTCAAAAACAAATTCACCGAGCTAAAAAACCAGCGCATCAAGATCGGCGAGGAAATCGAGCAGGGGGATGCCGAACTCGACGCGATCGATCAGGAGCTCAAAAACATCCGTCAGGACCGACGCATTAAGGCATCGGATTCATTTCAGGTCATTGGCGAGTGCAACAAACAACTGTCATTGCTGCACTCGGAGATTGGTTCGCTTAAAACTCAAATGCGATCGCTGTACGGCGAAATCGGTCGCTATGTCAGTCGTTATTACCACAACGATCCGCAGTGCGCTGCCACATGCGCGTCCCACCGCACTCTGGCCGATGTGATGCGCGCTCTTCGTCGCTCAATCGTACTCAACCTTCGCCTGTCCGGCTACGATTGATACCCTGGCGAGCAAGTCACTCGTCTTCGATCTGCAAACGCCTCGGCGCACGCAAGGGAATGCTTTCTTCCACTTCGCCAAGATCCAGGCTGTCGAGGACATTGGTGGTGCGCCTTCTGAGGATGCTTGGGTTTTGACCGGATGCGGCGATGCCCGGAACCTCCGTGTGGTAGGGATCGTCGCCCAGCAAAACCGGCGCCTTGGGTCTCAGCGGCACGGCATCGAGTGCTGGCAAATTCAAAATCGCATTTTCCGGTGAAACGATGTCCGCCCCCGCTCCTGAATGCTGCGAGCAATACGAAAATTTGTCAGTGCCCGCGCGGAAGTATTCACCCACCGCCGTCGAGTGAGATTTGACAACCCCCGTTGCAGGATCCTCCGCATACTCGTGACAAAACTGCGTGGCGCGTTCACCTGAGCTCGTGCACACCGGCAGCTCGACGACATTGGCAGGCATTTCAATTTTTCCTCCGCCGAAGTAAGGCGCTGCGGCATTCATTGCCGACCGCCATACGGGCATCGCCAAATCACGACTGAAGGCTCCGGAATAAATCGCGCCGTTGCCGGGTTTTAAAAATCCCGTCCAAACCGCACAGCTCACACGAGCGTTGTAGCCCATGAACCAGCAATCTGCAAAGTCGTGCGTCTTGCAACCTTTGGCCTCTACCTGGAATGTCTTCTCGACAAA
>JBMTCI010000256.1:0-2391 GCA_049430745.1 Luteolibacter sp.
GAATCATCGTCGACCTGAGGGGCGATCGCAGGGGAGAAAAACGACATTGCTCAAAAGCTTTTATGCGAGTCTGCCTTTTGATCTGACAGGAGCGCAGAAGAGGTCGATTCGAGAAATCATTGAGGACATGCGTGATCCGCGACCGATGGCGCGCTTGATGCAGGGAGATGTGGGCTCGGGAAAAACCTTTGTCGCAATGGCGGCGATGCTGATGGCGGTTGATTCCGGAGCTCAGGCGGCTTTGATGGCACCCACTCAAATCCTTGCGGAGCAGCATTTTCTGACATTCCGAAATTGGCTGGAGCCTTTGGGGATTCGTATCGCTCTGCGCACTGGGTCGCGTGATGAAAGCACTTATGGCGATGAGACGAATCATCCGCAGATGATCATTGGCACGCATACATTGATTCACAGCGGTGGAAATTTTGAGGATCTCGGTTTGGTTGTGATCGACGAGCAGCACAAGTTCGGGGTGGGTCAGCGTGCGGCGTTGATTGGCAAAGGTCGTGCGCCGGATGTGTTGGTGATGACCGCGACGCCGATTCCGCGAACTCTCACGATGACCCTTTATGGTGATCTCGATGTTTCCGTGCTTGATGAAAAACCTGCTGGTCGTGGTGAGGTGGTCACGGCGTTGAGAGTTTCTGCCAAGCAGTCAGATGTGACTTCGTTTGTGAAAGAAAAACTCGCTGAAGGCAGGCAGGCCTATCTGGTATATCCCTTGGTTGAGGATAGCGAGGGGCTCAAGGTTGAGTCGGCAGTGGTGGCTCATGCCAAATGGAAGAAGCGCTTATCGGGCCATGAGGTGGGCCTGATCCATGGCAAGTTGAGAGCTGATGAAAAGGAGCGAGTGATGCAAAATTTTCGCGATGGAAAAATCGGCGTCTTGGTCGCGACATCGGTGATCGAAGTGGGTGTCGATGTGCCAAATGCCTCTCTGATGGTGGTGCATCATTCCGATCGCTTTGGCATGGCGCAGCTGCATCAATTGCGCGGGCGCATCGGGCGCGGCGGCAACAAGGGATATTGCATTTTGCTGAGCGACGGCAAAAACCCCGAGGCCATGGAAAAACTCAAAGTGCTTGAGCAAACAGGGGACGGATTTGAAATCGCCGAGGCGGACATGCGTCTGCGTGGACCTGGAGATGTACTCGGAACCTCGCAGAGCGGGCTTGCTGAGCTGAAATTTGTGGAATTTTTGGCTGATCCCTCACTGATAAGAGAGGCGGGAGGACTGGCCGACAAGGTGCTTGCTGAGGACCCAGACTTGAGTGGGCGGCATGCGAGCTTGCTCCGTCTCATCAAGGAGCGTTTGCCTGAAATGGAAGTGACGGGTGGTACCGCGTGAGCCCGTTTCGAGGGAACTTGATTCTTGCGTAAAGCGCGGGCAGGGGTCAACGATTGGGGCGTGACCCATCATCGCACTGACGACCTTCGAATCACCGGCCTCAATCCGCTCATTTCGCCTGCGGTTTTGGCTTATTATTTGCCGATGGGCGAAAAGGCTTCTGAGTTGGTGGCGGGTGCAAGGGCGCAGGCCGATGCCATCATTCAGCGTGAGGATGATCGACTTTTGGCAGTGGGCGGGCCCTGTTCGATACACGATCCCGAGGCGGCGCTCGAGTACGGCGAAAAGCTGCTCAAAGAGGCCAAACGTTTTGATAAAGATCTCTTTGTCATGATGCGCGTCTATTTCGAAAAACCGCGCACGACGGTGGGTTGGAAGGGTCTGATCAATGACCCAGGCCTCGACGATTCTTTCGACATCAACCAAGGTCTGCGTGTGGCGCGCAAGCTTCTGCTCGATCTTGCCAACATGGGTGTGCCAGCGGGCACGGAGTTCCTTGATACCATTTCGCCGCAATACATTGCCGACCTCATTGCTTGGGGCGCGATTGGTGCCCGCACGACCGAATCGCAGATTCATCGCGAGCTGGCGTCGGGTCTTTCGATGCCGGTTGGTTTCAAAAACGGCACAAGTGGATCGGTGCAAATCGCCATCGACGCGATCCAATCGGCATCGCGTCCGCACCATTTTCTATCGGTGACCAAACAGGGGGTCTCGGCGATCGTCTCGACGACTGGCAACAAGTCCTGCCATCTGATCATGCGAGGCGGAAAAAGTGGTCCAAACTATGAGAAGCCTTTCATCGATGAAGCGGTCGCGATGCTTCGCGAACAGGGCATGAACGAATCCATCATGATCGATTGCTCGCACGGCAATTCGCTCAAGGACTTCCGCAATCAGCCGATGGTCGCCCACAGCATTGCGCATCAGGTGGCTGAAGGTTGCCGCGAAATCACCTCGCTGATGATCGAATCGAACCTCGTCGAGGGAGCTCAGAAACTCACCAAGGATTTGAACACGCTGACACGTGGTCAATCGATCAC
>JBMTCI010000257.1:0-2381 GCA_049430745.1 Luteolibacter sp.
GTGACCCCAAGCTCGCGAAACAGCGAAGCTTTTTTCGCATCGAATGTCGCGGGGTTGGCTTCTAGCGTGATCTCATCGAGTTTTGAAAACTCGATGCTTTCACGCAGCGATGAAAACAACTGCGTGAGGTGTGAGGGCGAGAGCATGCTTGGAGTTCCGCCGCCGAGGTAGATGGTGCGCGGGGCTGTGTCCGTTTGCGCGATGCGGTGATTCGCTTCTCGAGTGAGTGCTTGAATGAAATCCGCGGCGGATGATTCGCCCGGCGTGTGTTTGTAAAACGAGCAGTAGGGGCAGATCCGATGGCAGAACGGAATGTGAAGGTAGAGCAGCACGGGTGGGCTCAGCGGTTTTGCACGCGGGCGATGTATTGGTGAGCGGCTTCGCGAATGTCCTTGGCGAGGTCCGCCTCTGGTTTGGCAAATGGCGGCACGAACCAAGGAAAGGATCCGAGCACATCGGTGATCACCGCAATTTCACCATCGCATGTCTGATCACCGCAACCGATGCCAATGGTCGGAACGGGCAGCGAGGCAGTCAGCTCGCGTGCGGTGGCAGGCACCACCGACTCCAGCACGATCGCAAAGACACCGGCATCGATGAGCGCCTTGGCTCCTTCACGGAGAGCATCCGATTGCTCAGGCGTTTTGCCTTTTTTGTGATATCCGCCCTCTTCGATCACGCGTTGCGGCAGCATGCCGAGGTGGCCGACGACCGGGATGCCGGCGGCGGTGATGGCGCGGACTTTTTCCGCTTGGCGAATCCCGCCTTCGAGTTTCACCGCATCAGCACCGGCAGCGACGAGTTGGCGTGCCGTCTCCAATGCCATGGCGGGCGTGTCGTAAGTGTGGATCGGTAAATCGCCGATGATGAGCGCCTGCGGTTTTGCGCGAGCGACCGCCGCGACATGGTGCAGCATGTGAACGAGCGTGACATGGGTCGTGTCGGGGAATCCGAGCACAACCATGCCAAGCGAATCACCAACGAGTAGGACATCGATGCCCGCCTCATCGAGCATGCGCGCGGTCGGGTAGTCGTAGGCGGTGAGAGCAGCGATCGGCCGACCGCCTTTGCGGGCGCCGAGGGCTGCGGCTTTTTGTTGGGCGGTCACGGTGGTGGCAAAACAAAAAGCCCCCGCTTTGGGGCGGAGGCTGTGCGTGATGGCGACCCGTAAGGGAATCGAACCCTTCTTGCCAGAATGAAAATCTGGAGTCCTAACCGATAGACGAACGGGTCGTTGTTCGCGGTGCGGGCGGGAAGGAAAGGCTGGGGGTGGTATTTTGGCAAGGAAATTTTCCATTCGAATTCAATTTCTGAGAAATTCCATGCAAGCAGCGATGCCAGTTGCGAATTGCTTTGATGCTCTCTCGCAGCGCAAATGTCGGCTTGTCATGCGTGGCAGGCAAACTAGGTTTGGCGCGCCCGAACGGGGACATCATTTGACATCATGAACACCGCGATTCTTTCCAAAGCCGCCAATGAAGCCCGTGGATTGTCCATGGATGCCGTGCACGCCTGCAATTCCGGTCACCTCGGCCTGCCGCTTGGATGTGCGGAGATCGGTGCGGTGCTTTTCGGCGAATCCTTGCGTCATTACCCCGACGCACCGAAGTGGCTCAACCGCGATCGATTCATTCTCTCAGCCGGTCACGGTTCGATGTTCCTTTACGGCTGGCTTCATCTTTCGGGTTACGGTGTTTCGCGCAACGATCTGAAAAATTTCCGTCAACTTCACTCGATCACTCCGGGTCATCCCGAGTTCCGCGAAACGCCTGGTGTCGAAGCGACCACTGGCCCACTCGGTCAAGGTGTCGGCAACGCGGTCGGTTATGCGATTTCCGGCAAGCGCGCGGCGGCACGATTCAACACCGCGCAGCATGTGATCTTTGATCATCATGTCATCGCGTTGATGGGCGACGGCTGCCTTCAAGAGGGCGTGGCCAAGGAAGCGATCGCATTTGCCGGTCACAACGGCTTGGACAACCTCGTGCTCATTTACGATTCCAACGATGTGACGCTCGATGCGATGGCCGATGTAACGCAGAGCGAAAATGCCGAGGCTTATTTCAAATCGCAGAACTGGGATGCGGTGACAATCGATGGTCATGACTTGGCGGCGATTGCCGCAGCGATCGCAAAAGCCAAGGCCGATGACAACGGTCGCCCGAAGGTGATCATTGCCAAGACGGTGATCGGCAAGGGCATCCCTGAAGTTGCGGGCACGGCGAAGGGTCATGGCGAAGGCGGCGCAAAATTTGTCGACTCGGCTCGCGCGGGATTGGGCCTGCCGGCAGATGAACATTTTTATGTGTCGCCCGAGACCGAGGCGTTTTTTGCTTCGCGCAAGGCAGCCTTGAAAGGTGAGTTCGAGGCATGGCAATCGG
>JBMTCI010000258.1:0-2376 GCA_049430745.1 Luteolibacter sp.
AGTGTCGGAAGGTTGGGCTTGGCAACCCATAAAATGAAAAAGCGAGGGCAATTTCCGCGATTGACATGTCCCTCCTAGGAGTTTTCGGACTTCGCCTCGGAAGCTGCGGTTTCCTCGGATGCCACGGCGTAGTCGACGATCTCACCAGAAAACTTCGAGCGGATCAGTTTCATCAATCGCTCGGCGGGCTCGTCGTGGGCTTGATTGAATCCGCCATAAGTGAGGCCATCCAGCCTGATCCTGCCTCGTCCAGACTCGTCCTCGTAATCGATGAATGCCAGGCCCTTGTTGGACCACTTGCGCAAATCAAGGCGCTCCATCGCAGCATAGGGAATCTTTTTTCCCTGCGGTGATCTCACACCTTCTTCGTCACCCTCGATTCGTCGCGACATGGTGCGCAGGAAAATGAAAATCGCGACAAACGAAAGGATCACGCAGATCCAAAAAACCACCCATTGTTCGTGAATTTTTCCCGCATCGTAAGGTTGCTCCGGCGGATTAGAGCTCAGCCCTTCTTTGCCCGTGTATTCCAGCCACAACTTGTTCCACTGCATCGGCAGCATTCGATCGTAATCATGCAAAATGTCCGGCCACGGCAGCGGCAATTTGAGCTCTGCAGGCAAGGTGGAATGATCCTCTGGCAGTTGAACCGATTGCTTGGCGGCATGCTCTTTCCAAGATTCGGCCGTCAGCCCTCCCTGCGCCTTCATGGATGCAAATTGCTCGTTGGCGGTTTGGAAATTCCGATGAAGAAAGAAGACGAGATTCTTTTTCCGATAACCCGTGGATCCATCGATGAAAAACAGCACGGCAAATACCACCAGCATTAGGAGAATCAGCATGAGCCGCGAGATGAACCAGCGGGTCGGCTTGCACACGATGGGCAGTTGATGCTTCATGGGTCGTTATAAGACAGGCAAGCGGAAGGGCTGGCAAGCGAAACGGGCTGTGGGGCCTGAGTGATTTTTTCGAGATTTTTGAGGATTTTGATACGATTCCCACTTGTTCTAAGGCTGCGGGTCGTTTACGCAGGCGCCGTCATGCCAATTGCCACACCTGCCCAATACCGTGCCATGCTGGATGCCGCCCAAAAAGGTGGCTACGCCTACCCCGCGATCAATGTCACATCGATCACCACCATCAACGGCGCACTCCGCGCCTTTGCCGAGGCCAAATCCGACGGCATCATCCAAATTTCCACCGGCGGTGGTGAATTTGCCTCCGGCACTGCCGTGAAGGACGCCGCCTATGGTGCCATCGTGCTCGCCGAGGCCGCACACATGCTTGCCGAGAAATACGATGTGCTCATCGCGCTTCACACCGACCACTGCCATCCAAAGAAGGTCGACCCTTTCCTCCGCCCACTCCTCGAGGCATCGAAAAAACGCATCGCCGCCGGCAAAGGTCCGCTTTTCCAAAGCCACATGCTCGATGCCTCCGAGCTTCCGCTCGCCGAAAACCTCGAGCTCTCGAAAAAACTTCTCAAGGAATGCGCCGACCTCGACATCATCCTCGAAGTCGAAGCCGGTGTGGTCGGTGGCGAGGAAGACGGCCACGACACCTCGGGCGTCCCTGCGGAAAAACTCTACACCACTCCCGAAGACATGGTCGCCGTCTACGAGGCGCTGCAGCCGATCGGCCGCTTCCTCTTCGCTGCCACCTTCGGCAATGTTCACGGTGCCTACAAACCCGGCGCGGTGAAACTCAAGCCCACCATCTTGCGCGACGGCCAAAAGGCGGTCATGGACAAGCACGGTGCCGGTGCCGAAATGGACCTCGTTTTCCACGGCGGATCCGGCTCGGAGCTTTCGGAAATCCGCGAGACCCTCGACTACGGCGTGGTGAAAATGAACATCGATACCGACACGCAATACGCGTTCACCCGCCCAATCGTCACCCACATCTGCCAAAACATCGAAGGCGTGCTCAAGATCGACGGCGAAGTCGGTGACAAGAAGACCTACGATCCGCGCTCTTATCTCAAGAAGGCCGAGGCCGGACTTTGCGATCGCATGAAAACCGCTTGCGATGACCTGCGCTCCACCGGACGCACGATCTTCGGAACGGTTTGATCCCATTCATCCACAAGGCGGTCCCAGAGCGGGGCCGCCTTGTTTTTTTATCTAAGCCCATCAAACATCGAGTCATGGCCGCTGAGAAAAACCATCAGGAACATCCGCTGACCAATGTGTTGCTCAATATTCTGATCCCTGTCCTTGCCCTGAGCTATCTGAGCAAGGATCCCGAGTTCCAGCACGCGATCGGCAAGACCGTCCAGCCATGGCACATTGGCCCGGTCAAGGCACTGATCGTTGCCCTCACATTTCCCATCGCCTACGGCATTCGCCATTTCATCAAAACCCGCCAAGCCAATTT
>JBMTCI010000259.1:0-2363 GCA_049430745.1 Luteolibacter sp.
GTTCACGGTTTTCTCGCCGCGGTAGCGAATGATGACGTTTGAAATATTTTTGCCCTCGAGATCTTGCGGGCTGGTGGGCAGGGCGGACAGCATCAAGGCTATGGCAGCGATGAGACGGCCGAGGCCTAGGGTGTTGGCTGGGCGGAGGAAACGGAACGAGCGCATGGAATTTCGAATGTGTGCACATAAAGCCCATGCGGCGGGGGATGCGTCAAGGTGAATAGCGTGAGGAAGTGGGGAGGATGGAAAATTGTGGCATCATTCGATAGGGCAGTGGGTGCGAGTTGCAAATTGCCTCGACGGCCAGGGTCTGGTTATTAGTTTGTTAGGAGTGTTCAGGCGTTCGACGACACTTTGACATCCCTATGCCACCATTCACGAACTGCTCATGATTGACCGTCCTGATGGCCCAAAAATTCCGCAGCCGTCCAATGCGCTTGCCCCTCCAAAAAAGATAAGCATTTGGGGTCGAATGGGCGGCGCGGCGCTTGCGATCGCGATTTTGCTGCACATTGGATTGCTGGTGGTAGGGGCGATTTGGGTTCTGAAAATTATTCAACCACTGGAAAAGACCGTGGATTTCATGCCAGGAAATGGCGAGGCTGGGGGTGGTGAGCGTGGCGCGCAGCACAAAATGCAACAAAAGCGCCGTGCTCAAATCACCCCCTCCACCAGTGTCAAAAGGGTTTTTGCCGACGGTGCTGTTTCCAACTATGCGATTCCTGAACAAGGGGATGAATTTAGTCAAATATCGGCGTTGAGCTCAATGGGTGGTGGCGGACTATCAGGTGGCCTGGGCGGCTCGGGCGGGGGCAAGGGTTTCGGAAGCGGCATGGGCGAAGGCACGGGTGGCATGCGCGCAGCGGGTGCGACCTTGTTTGGTCTGCAGATGGAGAACACGAAAAAGGTCGCGGTGGTAATGGATGTTTCGCGATCGATGACGAATTATTTGCCGATCGTTGCCAAGGAGCTCGACAAACTGTCCTCGCGGGGTCCGCTGATTCTTTACTTTGGATGCGGACTCAGGCCGGAACCCAAGCAGCGCTCCATCAATGACAAGGTGTATTTGGCCAACGGTAAGATCTTTGATCGCTTCTGGCAAAACTGGCAGGGAAATGCTCCACTGAACATCAAGCCCGAAGAACAGAAAAAACTCACCTACGATCCGAGTGCCGCAATGCCTTTGGCTGCGATCCACGAACAAATGTCGAAGCGACTCGATACCTATTTCATCGACTTCAATGGCATCCAGTACGCGCAGACGGCTTTGCTGTGCAAGGAGGTGAGAGATGCCGACACGATTTACTGGTTCGCTGACTTTGAGGACATGGTGGACGATGAGGTAATGAAAGATGTGCTGAGACAACTGAAATCCCGCAAGCAGAAGCTCTATCTGCACGCGACGAAAGTCGGTAAATCTTTCAATGCGGTTCGCAACAAACTTTGTGAACCTAGTGGTGGCAAGGCGATCGTGAAGGATTTGAAAAAGGGGCGAAAGTAAGCCGAGGTTTCAGATTGCCCAAAGCCCGCATTTTCCTGTGGTGGGCGAAGTGGTGTATAAGGAGATTTCATCGTTGGATTGTCGAAAAATTCAACAGCCTATCAACCGTCCACTGAATTGCTTGCCCGCAGGGCGGGGCTGGACTACACCCCTCGCGTGCTGACGATCAAAAAGCTCACCAAGACCCTCGGCGGACGCACGCTGCTGCGCGAGGCCGAGATGTCCATCAACTGGGGCGAACGCGTGGCTCTGGTCGGTCCCAACGGGGCTGGCAAGTCGACGCTTTTCCGCATGATCCTTGAGGAGGATTCGCCCGACGAGGGTACCATCGAACGCGATGAGTATGCCATCACAGGCTACCTGCCGCAGGAAGCGGGAGAGCCGACGGATGAAACGATCATTGAAATCGCGATGGGCATCACGCCCGAAATGATCGGGATCTTGCGCACGATCCGCGAGCACGAGGCAAAGGGTGATCTTTCGCATCCGGATTTCGCCAAGGCGCAGGATCAGTTCAACCACCTCAACGGCTATCAACTCGAACCAAAGGCGAAGAAGATTCTCAATGGTCTGGGCTTCAAGCAGGATGATTTCAACAAGCCCGCCCGCGAGTACTCCGGTGGATGGGTGATGCGTGCGCACCTTGCGCGTTTGCTGGTGATGGAGCCCGACTTGCTGATGCTCGACGAGCCGACCAACCACCTCGACCTTTTGTCACTGCTGTGGTTGCAGCGTTATCTTTTGAATTATTCCGGCGCGATTTTGATGATTTCGCACGACCGCGACTTCATGGATGCGATCATTGAGTCGGTGGTCGAAATCGACCCCGACGCGGCGAAGCTGATTTCGTACACTGGCAATT
>JBMTCI010000260.1:0-2358 GCA_049430745.1 Luteolibacter sp.
TCGCTCGTGTGGATGATGCTCGATCTCTGGCCGGGCGAGCCGGTTTCAATTTCGGGTGATGTCCTGCTGCGGCCGCTGGTCAATGTGATGACTGGCATCGTCTTGGCGGCGCTCAGTTTTGTGCTTTTGCTGCGCTTCTTGCCCAAAGGCGGACCTTGGGGTGGCATGGTCTTGGAAAGCGCGGTCGGCGGCGAACCCAAGTCAGCGATGCCACTTGGCGGCGCATCATCTAACAGCGAAGAAAATTTGATCGGCCAAACTGGCAAAGCGGTCACCGCACTTTTCCCGAGTGGACAAGTCGAGCTTTCCGGCAAACGATACGAAGCGAAACTCGCCATGGGTTTCGCCGAAGCAGGCACGCTAGTGAAGGTCGCAGGCGTGTCGGAATTCGGACTCATCGTGGAAACTCTGTCATGAGCCTCATCATTCTACTGTTTGCCATCGGCCTCATCCTGCTTGCCGCAGAAGTGATCGTGCCCGGTGGTATTCTTGGAGGCATCGCGGCATTGATGATGCTTGGCGGTTGCGCCGTCGCCTACTCACGCTTTGGTGCCAATGGTGGCATGATCGCATTGATCGCTGCGATTGCGCTGGTTTGCATCACACTCTTTTTGGAATTTCGCGTCCTGCCTAAAACCCGCATGGGCCGCCGGGCCTTTCTCGAAAGTGAAATCGGGGCCACCAGCGCGGCATTTGGCCCCGAGGCACAGCAACTCATCGGCTCCCAAGCCGAGGCGATCACCCTCCTTTCACCCACTGGCTACATCCGCGTGAATGGAAAACGCTACGAAGGATTCAGCCAATCAGGACAAATTTCACCAGGCGCGACGCTACAAGTGGTCGGCGCCGACAATTTCCGTCTCATCGTCACATCCACCCCCACACCAGAATAACCACCATGGACCTATCCACCATCGTATTCGTCGTCATCGTCATCGCCTCGCTTGTTGTCTTTGGCATCGTCATTTCCTTCTTCAGCGTCTGGCTGCGCGCCTGGCTTGCAGGCGCCTATGTCGGCTTCACCGACCTTGTGGCCATGCGCCTGCGCCAAGTCCCCTACGGCATGGTCGTTGATGCCCGCATCACTGCCAAAAAGGCAGGCGTCGACATTCCCATCAATGACATCGAGGCCCACTTCCTCGCCGGCGGAAATGTGATCCCAACGATCCAAGCGCTCATCGCCGCACAAAAAGCCGGCATCGTGCTCGACTGGAACCGCGCCTGCGCGATCGACCTCGCCACCAAAGGCTCAGGCAAAAGCGTGGTCGAAGCCGTACGCACATCGGTCGATCCAAAAGTCATCGATTGCCCGAATCCCGCTTCCGGCCGCACCACCATCGACGGCGTTGCCAAGGATGGCATTCAAGTGAAAGTCCGCGCACGCGTCACCGTACGCACCAACCTCGACCGCTTTGTCGGTGGAGCCAAAGAAGAGACCATCATCGCCCGCGTTGGCGAAGGCATCGTCACGACGATCGGTTCCGCCGAGACCTACAAAACCGTGCTCGAGTCGCCCGACACGATTTCCAAGGTGGTTCTTCATCGCGGACTCGATGTCGGCACAGCCTTCGAAATCCTCTCGATCGACATCGCCGATGTGGATGTCGGCGAAAACGTCGGCGCGCAACTTCAAGAAGCTCAAGCCGAAGCGAACAAGAACATGGCTCAGGCGCAGGCAGAAATTCGTCGCGCAGCCGCCGTGGCGCTCGAGCAGGAAATGGTTGCCCGCGTTGCGGAAATGAAAGCGAAGGTCGTCGAGGCCGAAGCCCAAGTGCCGCTCGCGATGGCCGAAGCCTTCCGCAACGGCCACCTCGGCGTGATGGATTACTACAAGATGGAAAATGTGAAGTCCGACACGCAGATGCGCGCCAACATCGCCAAGGACGGCAACTGATCCACTTCACATTTCTTCGATCCGAAGCCCATGGACTGGATCTTCGACAACTTCCAAATTCTCCTCATCGTAGGGCTTGCTTTTGCCTCATGGCTGAAAAGTCGTCAGGAGGCAAAACAAGCCGAGCGCGAAGCGCGAGAGGCTGGAGAAATGCCGAGTGAAGAAGAGGTCTTTGGGCCCGAAGAGTGGTGGCCGACGGAGCCCGCTCAACCGCCGCCGCTGCCTGTCCCAAGCTACAACGCGCCAGCACCGCCGATGTTTGAGGAAGCCAATGCGCTGCGCGAACTTGAGCGGCAAAGCGCTTTGCGCGAACAGCTTAGGCAGATTCGCGAATCCAAAGCCATCACCACTGGCAATGCTGCTGCCACGCGTGAACGCAACTCAGGCAAGGGCAAAGCCGTGGTCACTACTTCACTGCGAAAGACACTGAGAAATCGCAGCGAGTTGCGCAAAGCGGTGATTAC
>JBMTCI010000261.1:0-2358 GCA_049430745.1 Luteolibacter sp.
GAGCGGTTTGACATCTTCGTAATAAACAAAGGTGCGCGCCGGTGCGATTTCCTTCTCATACTTTTCGGGAGTGATCTCGCTGGAGAAGTACTGTGTGAAGCGTCCGTCCGGTCCGACATTGGTGACCGAAATTTTGAAGGTCTTACAGGGTACGATCGTGATCAGCGTACCATCGGATGTTTCTTGATGGATGGTTTCGCGGATTTCCCAAACTTTGCGCGGTGATGGTTGTGCAACGATGCCCGCTTTGCGGATCATTTCAACGAAGGGCCTTGAGGATCCGTCGCCGATCGGCGGTTCGTTGGCGTCCATCTCGATGAGCGCGTTGTCGACGCCCATGCCAGTGAGAGCGGAGATCACATGCTCGACCGTGTGGACTTTCACCGATCCTTCGGCGAGGGTGGTTGCGCGCTCGACCGTTTGCACCTTATCGACATCGGCATTGATGAAGGGCTGATCAGGCAGGTCGATGCGGCGAAACTTGAAGCCGTGGCCTTCGGGGGCGGGCTTGAGAGTGAGCGTGACCTTTTGTCCGGTGTGGAGTGAGGTTCCCTCGAGGGTGGCCGGACCGGCGAGCGTGTGTTGAAAAGCGGCGGACATGCGTTGGGGAGTTTGATTTTTCCCGGCGGCGGATCAAGCCGGAATAAGCTGATTCCAGGGGCGCGCGGACGAGGCGATGGTGATTTACCGCGAATCATCTTGCAAATCGGGTAGATCCGTCTGACCTCTGGGCCTGCCTCGCCGGTGATCCTTGGTGATTTCATCCGATGGCCGGGCTCCTTTTTTCCTTCTTGATCGATGAGAGTTGGCCTGAGGTTTCACTGAATAAGCTCATCGACCCGTCCGACGCCGAGATCCGGTGGGTTCGGAATTTATCAAGATATGAAGTCCAATCGATTTGACGCGCTACCGCTGGCGGCGCCCTTGCAGCAAGTGTTGAAAGAGCTCGGATATGAGGAGCCATCGCCGATCCAGGCACAGGCGATTCCGATTTTGTTGCAGGGCAAGGATCTGCTCGGTTGTGCGCAAACCGGCACTGGCAAGACCGCGAGTTTCGCATTGCCGATTTTGCAGCAACTCCATGATCGACGCAAAACCGTGCGGCCGAAGGTATGTCGTGCTTTGGTGTTGGCGCCGACTCGCGAGCTTGCGGGGCAAGTGGGCAAGAGCTTTGCGACTTATGGAAAGTTGATCAAATTTCGTCAGACTTTGATCTATGGCGGCGTAGGATCGGTGCCGCAGATCAATGCGATGCGCAATGGCGTCGATGTCCTCGTCGCAACTCCAGGGCGATTGTTGGATTTGATCGATCAGCGTCATGTCGATCTTTCGCAGGTCGAGTTTTTCGTGCTCGATGAGGTGGATCGGATGTTGGACATGGGATTTTTGCGCGATGTGAAGCGCATCATCTCGCTCTTGCCATCGCGTAGGCAGTCCTTGTTTTTCTCGGCCACTCTTGCGCCGAACATTGTTGAGCTCGCGCAAACGATTTTGAAGGACCCTGCGCGGGTAAGCATCACGCCGGAGACCACGACCGCCGAGAAGATCGAGCAGCGGATTTGTTTCTTGAATCGCGAGTACAAGCGGCCGCTGCTTGAGCAATTGCTGCGTGAGCAGGCCGAGGCGAAGGAACAGAAGCTCACGATTGTTTTCAGTCGCACCAAACACGGCGCGAACAAGCTCGCGAAGAGCTTGAATGCGGCGGGTTATCCATCGGAGGCGATTCACGGCGACAAGTCACAATCACAGCGGGAGAAGGCGTTGGAACGCTTCAAGAAAGGGCTTACGCCAATTTTGGTGGCAACCGATGTGGCGGCGCGTGGGGTTGATGTGAAAGAGGTCGGCCTTGTGGTGAACTTTGATTTACCCAACGAACCCGAGTCGTATGTCCACCGGATCGGCCGCACTGCGCGAGCAGGTGCCGAGGGTCGGGCAGTTTCCTTTTGCTCCGAAGAGGAGTTGGAATTTTTGCGTGAGATCGAAAAGACAATCCGCATGGCGATTCCCAAGTGGGAAGGTCATGACTGGCACAACGAATCACTCGCCGAGCGTCATGCGCGCGGGAAGTCGGCGAATGGCGCAAGGCCATCATCCGCGAAACAGTCGGCGGGTGGGAGTCGATCCGGCCAAGGACGAAGACGCGGTCGGCGCTGAATTTTTGGATCAGCGATCGAGAATCGAGTTCCAGTGTTCGACGTGGTCTTTTTGCGACTCGAAGAGGGAGGTCGTGTCGTCGTGAATCGTGATCGAGGTGATCTTGTCGCCGACGCCGTTGTATTTGCAGCCGCGCTCGCCGGTGTTGTTTTTGCCCGGAATTTTTTACACCACATCCATGCCATTGGTGACTTGGCCAAAGAC
>JBMTCI010000262.1:0-2357 GCA_049430745.1 Luteolibacter sp.
CTTCGTGAGGAAACAGCCCATGTGGATGAGTCCACCGATTTCGAAAGATCCGATCTTGAGTTGGCTGATGTATTGATCGAGGCCGAAGCCAACCGACCATCCGCCGAGGAAGAGCGTGATAATGAGTGCCGAGCCGATGACCATGGCGGCGTATTCGCCCATGAAGAAGAGAGCGAATTTCATTGATGAGTATTCCGTGTGGTAGCCGCCGACGAGTTCGGTTTCGCATTCCGGGAGGTCGAAGGGCATGCGGTTGGTTTCGGCAAAAATCGAAACGGTGAAGATCAGGAATGCGATGAAGGCGGGGATCCAGAACATCGCCGTTTGCAGGTCGGGCAGGCCGATTTTTCCATCTTTCCAGAATGGCAGAAGGAGCCAGCCGTTGTCGGCCTGATGCTGGACGATTTTTGAGAGGTTCAAATCACCGAAGTAGAGCAGGACCGGGATGATTGAGAGGCCGAGCGAAATTTCGTAAGAGATCATCTGCGCGGTTGAGCGTACGCCGCCGATGAAGGGGAATTTCGAATTCGACGACCATCCGGCGAGGGTGATGCCGTAGACCGTGAGAGATGAAACGGCGAAGACAAACAGCGGTCCGGCATCGATGTCGGCGATCACGAGTTTTTCCGTGTGGCCGAGAATCGAAATCGGCGAACCGAAGGGCACGACGCAGACGGTGATTAATGCCGGGATCACCGTGAGCGCCGGGGCAAGCCAATAGAACGCCTTGCGCACATGGGCGGGAGTGAAATCTTCCTTGAGGAAAAGTTTCAATCCGTCGGCCATCGGTTGGACGAGGCCGAACATGTGGAAGTCCTTTTTGAAGCCGAGCAGCGAGAGTGGAATGCCAACGCGGTTCGGGCCGACGCGGTCTTGGATGATCGCCGAAAAGCGGCGCTCGAAGTACACCGAGAGCGGCACCAGTGGCAGCACCACGATGAAGGTGAGCGTGACGATCTTAGCGAGAATGATCGCGAGTTGAAAAATGACGTCCGGCATTGTGTGTGTGGTGCGAAATTAGCCGTTGATTAGACCCGCCGCCTTGCGCGCGCGTTCGTTTTCTAACAGAGCGATTTTATGGCCGGTCTCGGTGATGGGTGTTCCTTGATGACCGATTTTTGAGAGCGTAAGATTTTGAAATGCGGCGATGTTTTCTGCGATCGCCTTGAACACATCCTCGATGTGGTGGATCTCGTGTTTGTCGCCAGTGATGGCGCAGATCAGATCGCGTATCGCTTCCCAATCGTCGCGTGTTTGGCCAACGGGCTCGACCGCGCGGTTGAGGCGCTGAAGGCGACCCGAGAGGTTGACCATCGAGCCGCGTTTTTCGGCAAAGGCAGCGGTAGGTAAAACAAAGTGCGCGAGTGATGCGGTCGGATTGGCGAGCGTGTGGGCCTGCACCAGCAGATCGAGCTTTGCGAGGTCGTCGCTACTGAATCCCGCATCGCTGACGAGGTCTTCGCCGAGCACGATGAGGGCCTTGATTTCACCCGATTGGACCGCGATGCGGATGGTTTCGAGTTTGGAATAAGGATCGCTGTTTTCCCAAACGAGTTTCGCGCCGGTGGTGTTCGGGTTGCGGTCGGCGGCGATGAGCAGGTGGTCGGCTTCACCAAAACGCGGAACGAGCGAGAGGTGTGAAGTGCCGATTTTTTCTGCGAGAGCGCGGGTGAGAAAAAGTTCCTCATTGGTCATGCGACCGGAGGCGATGACCGCAATTTTTTCGGGGGCGAAATTTTTGATCGCGGACGAAATGTCAGCGAGTGCGTCATTCCATGTGGTGGCGGCATGCTGGCCAGAGGCATTTTTGACGAGCGGCTGCGTCAGGCGGTTTTCGCTGTCGATGTAATGGAAATTGAGGCGGTGTGAATCCGGCATCCAGCAGGAGTTCACCTCATCGTTTTGGCGTGGGGTGATGCGGTGGATGTTGTTGCCGCGGGTCCAGATCGTGATGTTGGTGCCGGTGCCGCAGTTGACATCGATGCTCGGGGTTTCCTTGAGGAACCACACGCGCATCTGGAAGCGGAAATCGTTCGAGGTGAGCGCGCCGACCGGGCAGATGTCGGCGGTGTTGAGCGAATAGTTTGAGTCAAGGAGGCGGCCGGGGTGGACCGTGAGGGTCGTGTGGGTGCCGCGTTGGGTGAAGCCGAGGACCGGATCGCCCGCGACTTCGTCCATGAAGCGGATGCAGCGGCTGCACATGATGCAGCGCTCATCGTCGAGGCGGATGCGCGGGCCGATATCGACATTTTTTGGTTTTTTCACCTTCATGTCGATGAAGCGCGAGACGCCGCGGCCGTGTCCGACCGAGTGTTCCTGGAGGCGGCATTCGCCGGCTTGGTCGCAGATTGGACAGT
>JBMTCI010000263.1:0-2355 GCA_049430745.1 Luteolibacter sp.
TCGAATCCGCGCTGCGCGATTTGGTACGCGAGCAGGGTATTCTTTGCGCGATGGTCGAAGCGGGCGGGCGTTTCTCCGCCGCGCTGTTTGAAGCCGGCCTGATCGATGAAGTCGTCGTATACACCGCACCACTCCTCTGCGGCGGACCCTTGCCAGCGCTCGCAGGTGCGGGCTTGCAGCAATCGCTGAGTCTCGGGGAAACCACCTTCGAACAACTCGGCGATGATGTGCGAATGAGCGGAATCATCATGCGTCACGGCTAGAGATATGGTTTGAGGGATTGAGGGCCGAATCGAAACGCCGATACGCGTAGGAAGATTTGTGGGCCTTTACGATTTGTCCATCCCGCTTCACAAAAACTCCGCGCTTTTCTCAGCGCGCTCGGCGTCTCTGCGTTTCGATGAAACATATTCATCTGTCCCCCTCTGCGCTCCTTCGCGACCTTTGCGCCTTCGCGGTAAATCATTCTCAAAGCGTCGGCGCCGCGAGGCCGCGTCGCCCTACCGATTAGAGAAATATGCAAATGTCGCGGCGAGGCCTTCTTCGAGTGTGAAGCGTGGTTTCCACCCAGCGGCTTGAAGTTTGTCGGCACTGGCTCGCGAGTGTTTCACATCACCTGCACGCTCCGCAGCGTGGATGATGCGTGAGCCGGTGCCTGCCTTAGCGAGAATTTCGCCTGCGAGTTTATTGATCGTGATCTGGCCACCGTAGCCGGCATTGAAGACTCCGGTGACGCCGGCTGTTTCCGCCGCAAAGGTGAGCGCGCCGACGATGTCCTTCACATAGATGAAATCGCGCGTTTGCTCGCCATCGCCGTAGATGGTGATGTCCTCGCCCTTCACGGCTTTTTCGATGAAGATCGGCACGGCGGCAGCGTAGGCGCCCTTCGGATCCTGACGCGGGCCAAAGACATTGAAGAAGCGAATGGCTGCTGTCTCAAGTCGGCCTTCGCGACGGAACATGTCGAGGTAGTATTCGCCGTCGAGCTTGGTGATCGCATATGGGCTTTTTGGCTCGGGCAGCATCGACTCGATCTTTGGCACGGTCGGGTTGTCGCCATAGATCGCGGCCGAGGATGCAAAGACCAACTTGCGCACCTTGGCGGCAGATGCCTCCTCAAGCACATTGAGCAATCCATGGACATTGATATCGACGCATTCCGCTGGCTTCGACATCGACTCCGGCACGCTGACCAATGCGGCCATGTGAAAAATCAGATCCACCCCTTCGACCGCTTTGCGCACTAGATCACGATCAGTGATCGAGCCTTCAATGAAGGTGCAATCAAGTCCATCAAGGTTCTTGCGATAACCGGTGCGCAGGTTGTCGAGCACGCGAATTTCGAAGGCCTTGCCTTGATAGTGTTCGACGATGTGCGAGCCGATGAAACCGGATCCGCCAGTGATGAGAATTTTCATGGAAGTACGCGCTTTGATCAAATGATCAGGAAAGTTTTTCAGGGTATTCGCCCGCGGCGATTGCTCTTTGGATCGACTCGACAACAAATGGTTTGTCATCGGGATAGGTGACACCAAACCACGAACTGCTTGTTTGTAAAACCGCGCAGCGGGCTTTGCCGTTGCGGATCAATTCATCGACGACCGTCGGAATGTAGCATTCAGATTTCAATTGAGTTCCGAATGCTTGGAGAAATTTCACGAAGGCTTCTTCAAGTTGCACAAAGAAGGCAGGGTTGAATGCCCAGAAGTTCATGGAAACTGGCGAGTCGGTTGGGATAACGCGGCGTTCACCGTTGAGACCTACGCCACGAACATGGCCGTCATTTTCGCGGCCAATGTTCACATACTCTTCGACCTCCGCAAGCGCGCCGCTTGCATCGAGTTTGCAGATGCCGCGGTTGACGGTGCCATGATCCGAAAGCGTGTTTTCGAGCGGATAGCCTACCATCGCCATCGCACTCGGGTTGTTGGCTTGCTTGATCAAAAATTCCGCCGCTTGGGCATACGCATCGCGTCCATAGAAATCGTCGGCATTGATCACCGCAAAGGGTTCTTTCACCAGATCACGCGCGGCGCGAACCGCATGGGCCGTGCCCCAAGGCTTTTCGCGGCCCTCGAGCAGAGAAAATTCCGCAGGCAAGTCCGTGAGTTTTTGAAACGCATAGTCGACTTGGATTTTGTCTGCGAATCTCGCGCCGATGCCTTGTTTGAAAGCCTCCGCAAAATCCTCGCGGATGATGAAGACCACGCGACCGAAGCCTGAGCGGATCGCATCGAAGACCGAATAGTCGAGCACGGTTTCACCATGCGGGCCCATCGGGTCCATTTGTTTGAGGCCGCCGTAGCGGCTACCCATTCCGGCGGCGAGGACAAGAAGCGTTGGTTTCATGAAAGA
>JBMTCI010000264.1:0-2355 GCA_049430745.1 Luteolibacter sp.
CGAGCGGCAGCATGCGCGCGCGATCGGCGCGAAATTCGAGCGCGTAAGGCGTCTGATGCAGCATCGATGTGACGCGAGCACGCTTAGCGAGCAATTCAATTTCTCCAGACGCGCGGCGCAGCGAGTGCTCGTCGGACGAATAAACCATCGTGCCCACCGCGCCACCCATGACGATGGCTGCGATCGCGAGAACGACGACAATTTCTAATAAAGTGAACCCCCGCGAGCGGTCAAAATTTCTGACTGTTAATGTCATCCTCAGTATTTTCCTGACCGTCCTCACCTAGACTGATAATCTCAGGCTCGCTTTTATCGATCTTGCCCGGATAACGATAGATGTAATCCCGCCCCCATGGATCTTGGTTGATCTTCGTCATAGCCTTCGTCTCTGCTAGGCGCTTAAGACCTTCTTGGGTTGTTGGATAGCGGCCCTTGTTGATCTTGTACATGCTTAGGGCAGAGAGAAAGGCGTTTATGTCCGATTTTGCCTGGGTGGGCTTGGCTTGAGAGCCAATGCCGCGCATCGCAAAGATCGCTCCGCCCATTATCATCGCGATGATCCCGAGTACGATGACCATTTCGAGGAGGGTGAAACCTTGGCGGCGGCGAAGTTTGGTTGGGTTGGCGGATATTTTCATGAAACAGGAATGGGCTTGCGGCGGAAGCCTTGCACGGAAACCAATGCCGCGCGATGCCAAATTTGTTGGCAAAAATTCGCGGGGATTTCATCGGCTTTGCGGTTGAAATTCCGCGAATCTGGCATTCGATGGGGACTGAGGCCCGTTCATGAGTCCAGCGAATTTCAGGATCAAGCTCCGCGAGGTGCCCCACCAGCCCGGGGTCTACCTGATGAAGGATCATCTGGGATCGATCATTTATGTCGGCAAGGCGCGCGATCTCAAACGACGGGTTTCGAGTTATTTCATGCCTTCGCGCAAGATGCGGGCCGACATCAAGACCCGCGCGCTGATTGATTCGATCCACGATTTTGAGATCCATGTCGTGCGCAACGAGGAGGAGTCGCTCTTGCTCGAGGGCAAGCTCATCAAGGACTACCGTCCGCGCTACAATGTCGCGTTTCGCGATGACAAACGCTTCCTGCTCGCGCGCGTGAGATTGGCTGATCCCTGGCCACGCTTTGTGACGACTCGGGTGAGAAAAGAAGATGGTTCAAAATACTTTGGCCCCTTTCCTCATTCGGGCGCGTTGAATCACACGCTCGAGTGGCTCAACCGCAGCCTTGGTTTGCGCGTGTGCCGACCCATCGATCCTGGCGATGCCGAATACCGTCACTGCAATGCCGACATCATTCGCAACTGCTCGGCGCCTTGTGTCGGTCGCATCTCGCGCGAAGAATACCTCGCACGAGTGGAAGAGGCTTGCCGCATCCTCGAGGGCAAGGGAAAGCGTGATTTGTTCGAGGGTTTGCGCAAGGACATGGAAACGGCGGCCGAGGCGATGGATTTCGAGCGCGCCGCCACGCTGCGCGACATTTTGCAAAATCTTGAAAAGACGCTCACGCCAACGCGACAGTTCAGCCGCGGCCGCGGACTGCCGAGCACGGTCAAGCCGCTTGAAGATCTCGCCGAACTCGGCGAAGAGCTCGGGCTCGGAGGTCCGCCACGCGTGATGGAATGCTTCGACATCTCGAATGTTTCATCCAACCACATCGTCGCGTCGATGGTGCGCTTCACCGACGGCAGGCCCGATAACCAAAACTACCGCCGCTACCGCATCAAAACCGTCGAGGGTCAGGACGATTTCGCATCGATGGCCGAAGTGATCCGCCGACGCTATTCGCGCATTCTGTTGGAAAATGTGAATGCCTCGCCCGATATCGCCGACTCGCAAGAAAGCGCAGTGGACTCTCTGCGAAGGCTCGCGCGAGAAGGTCGGGCGCGGATCGTGTTGCCAGATCTAGTGATCGTCGATGGCGGCAAAGGTCAGCTCGGCATGGCGGTGAAAGAGTTGCGCGCGCTGGGCTTGCACGAGCTGCCGGTGATCGGACTGGCAAAACAACACGAGGAAATTTTTGTTCCGGGAAAGAGTCAATCGATCCGCCTGCCGCATGACCGCGGGGCCTTGAAATTGTTGCAGCGGATTCGCGACGAAGCTCACCGCTTTGCCAACAACTACAACGCTTTGCTTTATCGGCGTAGGATGCGCGAAAGCCTGCTCGACGACTGTCCGGGCATGTCAGCCTCGCGCAAACAAAGACTGCTCAAGAAGTTCGGCAGCGTCGCGCGCATCCGCCGTGCAAGCGCCGAAGAAATCGCGAGCCTACCAGGCATTTCACTTCACTCCGCGCAGGCCCTGCTCGATCACTTGCGTGAGTGATGGGAGAGAGAGCAACGC
>JBMTCI010000265.1:0-2353 GCA_049430745.1 Luteolibacter sp.
GCGCAGCAGACATGGCCTTGATTGAAAAATATGCCATTGATCACTCCCTCGACCGCCTGATCGATCGGTGCATCTTCAAAAACGATGTTGGCGGCCTTGCCGCCGAGTTCGAGCGAGAGTTTTTTTCCGCTGCCAGCGAGTGTGTGTTGGATCATTTTTCCGACTTCGGTTGATCCAGTGAATGCAATTTTCGCGGCGAGTGGATGCTTCACCACAAGCGCGCCGGTTTCGGGTCCGCCCGTGACGATGTTGACCACGCCGGGGGGGAGTCCGGCATCTTGTAGGATCGATGCAAACTTCAGTGCGGTGATGGAGGTGGTTTCCGCGGGCTTGATCACCACCGTGTTGCCTGTCGCAAGAGCGGGCGCAATTTTCCACGCGAGCATCAGGAGAGGGAAATTCCATGGGATCACTTGGCCGATGACACCGAGAGGCGCGAGCGAGCGTCCGGGCACGACATGATCGAGTTTGTCGGCCCAGCCGGCGTGATAAAAAAAGTGCGCGGCAGCCATTGGTAGGTCGAAGTCGCGCGACTCGCGGATTGGCTTGCCGCCGTCGAGGGTTTCGGCGACGGCAAATTCGCGGGCGCGGTCCTGAAGGAGTCGGGCAATGCGAAAGAGAAACTTCGAGCGGTCGCGGCCGGGGAGCTTGCTCCAGGATTTGAAGGCCTTGGCGGCGGCCTGATCGGCGGCGTCGACATCAGCGGCGTTTGCTGTGGAAATTTCGGAAAGTTTCGCGCCATCGCGTGGGGAAATGGAATCGAAGCGGCTTCGAGATTTTGCCTTCACGAAGCGACCATCGATGAAGAGCCCGTAGCGCGGATCAATGTGCGCGGGGGCGGATTCCGGCGCGGGGTCGAATTCCCAGAGGTCGCCGAAGAGAAGCTCACGGGCGGAGTCGGGGGGGGCTGTCGATTGTCGGGCCATGGAAGCGCTTGCGGACTTTCATCCAATAGATCTTGGATTCAAGAGGCAAGAGGCGGTTGAGAAAAGGCTTGGCATGGCATGTGGCCTTGGTTTGAGTTTGGTACACAACCATCAATCACCATGTTCAAGGAATTTAGGGAATTTGCACTCAAGGGCAACCTCATCGACATGGCTGTGGCCTTCGTCATGGGAGCGGCGTTCACCAAACTCTCCACCTCGTTCATCGAGGATCTCGTCATGCCTCTGGTCGGGCGGATCTCGGGCGGGGTTGACTACAGCAACAAATTTTTGGCCCTTTCCTCAGGAGTCACGGCCACCAACCTCGCCGAGGCTAAAAAACAGGCAGCAGTGCTCGCCTACGGCAACTTCGTCACCATCGCCATCAACTTCGTGATCGTGGCCTTCGTCATGTTCCTGGTCGTCAAAGCCATCAACAAGGCCAAGGCATTGACCGAAAAACAGGCGGCGGCGGTCGAGGCGGCCCCGGCGGAACCGAGCGCCGAGGAAAAGCTACTCACCGAAATTCGCGACCTGCTCAGGCAGCGGCCATAAAGCACGGGGTAATACGTTGAAAAATCCTGATTCGATCAGGTTTTCCGCGTCTTACGGCTTTTTCCTCTCGTCATTTCTCGTCAATCAAGCTAAGGTTTTCTCGCAATCAAAAAATCTCCATTCAGGAAAAAGTTGGCACGATCCGTGCTTATTCACATTCACCAATCCACCCAATTATGAAAAAAATCGAAGCGATCATCAAACCATTCAAGCTCGAAGAAGTTAAGGAAGCACTCGCTGAGGTGGGTGTGCAAGGCATGACGGTGACCGAAGTCAAGGGCTTCGGCCGCCAGAAAGGCCACACGGAAATTTACCGCGGATCCGAGTACACCGTCGACTTCCTGCCCAAGGTCAAAATCGAAATCGTGGTCGACGACTCTCTGGCTGAAAATGTGGCCTCAGTGATCGTCAAGAGCGCGAACACCGGCAAGATCGGCGACGGCAAGGTCTTTGTGTCATCGGTTGAGCAAGCCATCCGCATCCGTACCGGTGAGACCGGTTCTTCGGCGGTGGCGGTCAACTGATTCTCTTGGGTACATCGTGTTTCATGAACCAGTGGCTCGGTGACGGGTCACTGGTTTTTTATTCGCGAGATGCCTGAATCAGCGTTGAGAGCATTGCCAGTCGGTGAAGGCCTCGCCAAGATGATCGGCCGTGTCGGTGGGCGTGATGGATGACTCGGATTGGGATGACTGGAGAGCGATTTCCGAAGCGCGCCCGCAGAGCCAAGCGCCGAGGGTGGCGGCTTCGATGGGTTGAAGTCCACCCGCGAGTTGGGCGCCAATGAGTCCCGCGAGCAGGTCGCCTTGACCGCCGGTCGCCATGCCGGGGTTGCCGGTCGAGTTGACAAAGCTCGGATGACCGCGCTGAGCGAT
>JBMTCI010000266.1:0-2349 GCA_049430745.1 Luteolibacter sp.
CCGTCTGATGGTGGTCGCACGGTGGAACTTTTTAATCACCCGCATGCGCGCGTTGTGTCCGCACTTTGCCCGCACGCGACCGGCACGATGGTTCAGGCCATCGCCGATCCGGCATGGATGAGTCGCGCGTTCACTGGTCAAAAGCCGCCGCTTATTTTGCTCAAGCCTTTCATGGGGCACTCCATCGGTGCGAGCGGTTTGATTGAAAGTGCGATTCTGGCAGGATTTTTGCAAAAGGGTCGGTTGCCAGGAAATTTGAATGGGCTGACTGCGCCTGAAGGTTTTGAGCTGCCTCATGAATCGTTTGAGGTCAGCGGCCCCGTCGCCAAGGTTTCCAACGGCATGGGTGGTCACAACGCATTGCTGGTCATTTCACCTGCTTCTGTTCCATGAAACGCATTGCGGTATCTGTCAGTTGCCAGCGCATGATGGTCTATGAGGGAGGCCATCTTTTAGCGACCTTCGCAGTATCGACCGCTGCCAAAGGAATGGGGTGTGAAGCTGGTAGTTTGCGCACACCCACAGGGCGTTTTAAGATTTCGGAGAAGATCGGAGACGGTGAAGCCGTGGGGACCATTTTCAAGGCACGAGTGGCTTGTGGCGTCTGGGATGAGCGCGATCAATCGGAGGACGATCTCATATTGACCCGCATTTTGAGGCTCGAAGGAATGGATCCGTGGAACCTCAACACCATGGATCGTTATATTTACATTCACGGCACGAATCATGAATCAAGCATCGGCCAGCCAGCCAGTCACGGCTGCATTCGTATGACGAATCATGACATGATAGCTCTGTTTGATATGGTCGAATGTGGCGATCGCGTTGAGATTTACCCCGAAAATGAGCAGGGATCGGCGGTCTACTTCTGGTGAGTCGGTTAGAAATTTATAACTCGAAATTGATAAAACTTTTTCTTGCATCAAATTTTAAACTCATGCAAGGTACGCCCGCTATGAGCAGCAAATCAAAGAAAGGCAAGTCAGCCGGCGTGCGTTACACACCCGAGCAAAAAAAGGAAGTTGTTGATTTCGTCAAACAATACAACGAGGCCAAAGGCCGCGGTGGCCAGAGTGCCGCTGTGAGCAAATTCAAGGTCACGCCGATCACCATCGGTGCTTGGCTCAAGGCCGCCGGGGTTTCCTCCAAGAAGGGAAAAGTCGCCAAGCCAGCCAAGGCCGCAAAAGCTGCCAAACCAGCAAAAGCCAAGAAAAAGGCTGCTAAAAAAGCCGGTTCAAAGAAAGGTTCCAAGGGCCCAGGCAAGCGCTACAGCACGGCGCAGAAGCAGGAAGTGGTTGATTTTGTGAACTCCTACAACGCCAAGAATGGTCGTGGTGGTCAGAGCGAAGCAGCTCGCAAGTTCAACATTTCGATTCTCACCGTTTCCGCATGGTTGAAGAAATCTGGAAGCAAGGCAGGCAAGGCTGTCGTGGCCGGCAAGGCATCGGCAAAGGTCTCATCGGCCCTTACCTCGAAGGTAGCGAGCCTCATTCAGATGAGCGACCGCATCCACAAGGCCGAGGCCGAACTCGCCAAACTCCGTGCCGGATACGAGTCCCTCAAGGCGTCGATCCGCTCGGCGATCTGAGCGAATCAATCCTAAACCCATTACAAAAATGGCTGCCTGTTGCGAGACAGGCGGCCTTTTTTGTTTTCATGGTGACCTCGCATTCGAGTCGCCGCGGTGCAAGATGGAGTTGCGCGAGCTTGCATGATGATGTGACTTGAAGGCGTGAGCTTGCAGGTGGTGGTGGATTTTTCAGTCGTCGACGAGTCATCCGATTGGCTCGTCGTCGAAAAGCCTGCGCCGCTGATTGTTCATCCGGCCAATCGCAAGCCTGAGCCGACATTGCTTGGGGGAATTGAGCGGCTCTTGGCATTTGAAATGGCGAATGGCGCAAAACCCGCGATCGTGAACCGTCTGGACCGCGACACAAGTGGTTTGGTTTTAGTCGCCAAGCACACA
The DNA here is from genome assembly GCA_049430745.1 of Luteolibacter sp. Taxonomy (GTDB): domain Bacteria; phylum Verrucomicrobiota; class Verrucomicrobiia; order Verrucomicrobiales; family Akkermansiaceae; genus Luteolibacter. Next base: position 1,967 of record JBMTCI010000266.1, read on the forward strand.
CTCGCGGCGCGTGAGCTTGGCATCATTTTCGAGCGTCGCGAGGTGGCGAAGGAGTACCTTGCCATCGTTCATGGATGGCCCGATGCCGATGAGTGGGTGAATGATCAGCCCATCCTGCGCGAAGGTGAGCTTGGTCCGGCACCGATATGGGTCAGGCAAGTGGTTCATTCTGCGGGTCGTGAATGCCTCACGCGATTCAAGGTCGAGCAGCGTTTTCAAGTGAACGGGCGGCATCATGCGATGGTCCGTTGTTTTCCTGAAACGGGCCGCATGCATCAGATTCGCGTGCATCTGGCGCACGATGGATTTCCGATCGTCGGCGACAAGTTGTACTCCGGTGATGGCTCGGCATATCTCGAATGGATGCGTGACGGATGGACTCC
>JBMTCI010000267.1:0-2339 GCA_049430745.1 Luteolibacter sp.
GCGAAGTTCACCGTTTCGGCCGAGGAGTTGCTCATCGACCGCGCGCAGTTGCTCACGCTCACCGCGCCTGAGATGACGGTGCTTGTGGGTGGTTTGCGTGTGCTCAATGCCAACTTTGAAAAGTCCCAGCATGGTGTCTTCACCAAGCGCGCGGAAGCCTTGACCAATGATTTCTTTGTGAACCTTCTCGACATGAGCACCGAGTGGAAATCGCTCTCTAAGGATGGCGATGTCTTTGAAGGTCGCGACCGCAAATCGGGCGATCTCAAGTGGATCGGCACGCGCGTCGATCTGGTTTTCGGATCCAACTCGCAGCTTCGCGCATTGGCCGAGGTCTACGGATCTTCCGATGCCAGTGACAAGTTTGTGAAGGACTTCGTCGCGGCATGGGACAAGGTCATGAATCTTGATCGCTTCGATCTCGCGTAAAAAATCAGTGACAAAAAAAGCCCGCATGGTCATCGCCATGCGGGCTTTGTGTTTGAGTGATTTTGATTCCTAGCCTGTAAAGCGTGCTGCCAAGCTTCACCACGGAATCCATGGCGGCAGGATGATGCGCGGGTTTTTCTTGGACTCGTCCTGACTCTCTTCGATCGCGGTGGCGTGACGGTTTTCAAAGTCGATCTTGATGCGGCTTTTTTCCTCCTGCGTGATGTGCGAGAGTTGACGGTACGGGATCTGGGTCGTGGGGTCGATCTGTGTGATGTAGTGTTTGACCTCTTCGTAGCGCACATACTCCCAAGTGGCAGTTTCGCCGGACTCGGTTTTTCGGCTGCTGGTTTTTGTCGGTTTGCCAAGCACGCGCGTCACTTCATCCATCGTCATGCCGCACGCGATTTGGCCTGCGGCGATAAGCTCCTGCACTTGGATTTGGCGTTCGTAGAATTGTTTGATCTTGGCCGCGAATTCTGGGTCTTCGGGTGAAAATGCCCAAGGTGCGACCCATCCGGAAATGCCCTCGCGGCGGCCCATGCCGCGAGCGCGATAGGCTTTGTCGGTGATGGCATCAACGCGGGCAGTTTGATTCGCGACGAGCACGCCAAGTTGATGCTTGCCTTCCTTGTCGGAAAAAACCGGGGCCTCGCGGGTGACTTTCAGTTCCAGCGGTTTGAGCCCCGCTTGTTCGAGATAGACCACGCCGGGTTCCGAATCGAGCAGCGACTTGCGCGGCGTTCGTTTGATTTGAGCATCGACCGGCAGGGCTAATGCGCAAACGAGAAGCATGGCGAGAGCTAGTCTCATGATGGGCAAATTAACCCCAATTTTTGGAAACTGAATCTTTTTCATCCGTGCATTCGGAGTTGGACGCAGGCCGGGTCTGTAGCAGTCTCGGCGCATGCATTCCGTGGGATCGCTTTCCGAAAAGATGTTCGAGATGGCCAAGCGCTACACGCCCGGCGGCGTGAATTCCCCGGTGCGCGCATTTCGCAATGTCGGCGGTGAGCCGTTTTTTGTGCGTCGCGCGTCAGGCAGTCGGATCGAGGACATCGATGGCAAAAGCTACATCGATTACATCGGCTCGTGGGGCCCGAACATTTTGGGTCACGCGCCGGTGGTGATCACCAACACGATTCACGAAGTTGCCAAAAGCGGGATTTCTTTTGGCATTCCAAATCCCTTCGAGGTCGAGATGGCGCGCAAGGTTTGCGAGTGGGTGCCATCGGTGGAAAAGGTGCGGATGTGCAACTCAGGCACCGAGGCGACCATGTCGGCAATTCGTTTGGCGCGCGGATTCACTGGGCGTGATCTCATCGTCAAATTCGATGGATGCTATCACGGTCACAGCGATGCCTTGCTGGTTGCCGCAGGTTCGGGTGCGTTGACGCATGGCGAGCCTGACTCGGCGGGTGTGCCGCGCGCGGTGGCATCGAATACGATCGTGCTGCCGTACAATGACCCCGAGGCACTTGAGAAACTTTTCGCTGCGCGCGGCGAAGACATTGCGGCGATCATTGTTGAATCTTATCCGGCGAATGCGGGGCTGGTTTTGCCGCGTGCGGGCTATCTGCAACTGCTCTCATCGATCACCAAAAAATATGGTGCGCTGTTGATTTTCGACGAGGTCATGACCGGTTTTCGTTTGGGCAAAGCAGGGGTGCAGGGGATTGAGAATATGATGCCGGACTTGAGTTGCTTTGGCAAAGTGATCGGTGGTGGTTTGCCCGTGGGCGCCTTTGGCGGGCGTGCCGTTGTGATGGATTTTCTCGCGCCGCTCGGTCCAGTTTATCAAGCAGGCACGCTTTCGGGAAATCCGCTGGCGATGGCGGCGGGGCTCGCACAGTTACGGGAGTTGGAAAAGCCCTCGGGCTTCGCGCGACTCGAAGAGCTGGGCGCGCATT
>JBMTCI010000268.1:0-2304 GCA_049430745.1 Luteolibacter sp.
CAACACCCCGGCTTGCGCTCCGCTCTGAATGGGGTATGTTTCACACATGAGGGCAATGCCATGCATCTGCAAAGCGCTTGTCGCCACGATGGTGGCGCTTTCGCTTGGCATGTTCTCACCTGCCTTGGCGCTGACGAATCCAGAGCCACCATGTTGCTGCCAAGTGCGCGACGGTTGCGAAAAAAACTCCACTCAGTCCTCTTGCCCGTGCTCTGCCTGCCCTGCAGCGCATCACGCAATACCGATGGCCATCATGGCTGAGAAAAAATGCATCGAACCTCTTCACGAGACTGCATTTCGTTGGAGCCCCCGCAACGAGTGGGCCGCTGAGCGTCGCAGCGCTCCTCCCGTCCCGCCACCGCGAGTCATGCTCTGAACTGATTTCGGGCCCGAGCTCCTCGGGCAAAACCCATTTTCAATTCTCACATAGAAAGAAAAAATTATGAAAACATTCATCACTGCCATCGCGCTCGCCTTCATGGCGACGGTTGCATCTGTCCAAGCCGCGGGCTCCAGTTGCCCAGAGTGCTGCAAGGACAAGAACTGCGCCGAATGCTGCAAAGGCAAATGCGAAGAGTGCGCCGGTTGCAACAAATAAGGCGTCGCTCAGCATGAGCTAAAAATCGGGCGTGGCTTTTCATCGAAAGGCCACGCCTCTTTTTTGTCGCGACTGCGATAGACTGCGCCATTCCATGCTGCTTCGCGTTCGTCCATGAGTCGGCGCCGCGAGGTTGCGTGGACCTACCGTTGGAGGATGCGGTCTCGGCGAAACCGCGCTACCTAAAGGCGCTCTTCTTTACGAATCAACGATGCTGCAAAAATCCTTGTTTCAAGGACACGAAAAAATCTCTATCAAATCCCAGACCCAACCACTCTCCCCACATGAAACAGCCCAAGAAATCTGCCATTCACAAGTCGTCCATAAGCGCATCCAGCCGCATCAGCCCGCTTGCCGCCCTCTTGGCCCTGCCACTGCCCGCTCACGCGACGGAAACCAAGGACTGGCAGAATCCCGAACTCACGGGGATCAACAACCTCGCGCCGCACGCCACGATGGTGATTTGCCCGGATGAGGAAACGGCCAAGCAGATCGGACCCGTCTCGAATGCCGAGCGCGTGAAGTCACCGTTCTACCGATCCCTGAATGGCGATTGGAAATATCACTACGCGGCCAATCACACCGGACGCCTGCCAGACTTCTGGCAGCCAAGTTTCGACGACTCATCATGGCAAACCATTCCCGTGCCGGCGAATGTGGAAATGCAAGGCCACGGCGTGCCGATTTATGTGAACATCAAATATCCTTGGACCTACAACACCAAGCCAACGCCGCCCATCGTGCCCGAGGATGATCCGAACAACACGGTCAATTCCTACCGCCGCACATTCACTGTGCCGCAGAATTGGGATGGCCGCCGGGTGTTGATCACTTTCGACGGAGTGAACTCGATGTTTTATCTATGGATCAACGGCCACAAGGTCGGCATGGGCAAGGACAGCCGCACGCCGGTCGAGTTCGACATCACGCCTCATCTGCAAAAGGGCGAAAACCTGATCGCGGTCGAGAACTTCCGCTGGTGCGATGCGTCGTATCTTGAGGATCAGGATTTCTGGCGCTTGAGCGGCATCTTCCGCGATGTGTACCTGTGGTCGCCGAGTGAGTTGCACATTCGTGATTTCCAGGTGAACACCGATCTCGATGCCGATTACCGCGACGCGCAGCTCAACCTGCAGGTGAAAGTGCAAAACACGGCGCAGGCAAAGGCGGCCGCCAAGTTAGAGGCAACTTTGCTCGACGCCGATGGCAAGACGATCGCCACAAGCAGCGTGGAAGTGAAAGCTGCCGCCACGGGCGAAGCCGAAGCGAAGCTGAGTGCCGCCGTGAAAAATCCGCTCAAGTGGTCTGCCGAAACGCCGAACCTTTACAAGCTTTTGCTCACGCTGAAAAACGACGCAGGAAAAGTGCTCGAGGTCATTCCAACGAATGTCGGTTTCCGCAAGGTGGAGATCAAAGACGGCAACCTCCTCGTGAATGGTCGTCGCGTTTTGATCAAAGGCGTAAACCGTCACGAGCACGATCCGGATCTCGGTCAAGTGGTCACGCGCGAGCGCATGCTGCAGGACATCCGCGTGATGAAACAGCACAACATCAACACGGTTCGCAACAGCCACTATCCGAACATTCCCGCATGGTACGCGCTTTGCGATGAGTACGGTCTCTATGTCATCGACGAGGCCAACATCGAGAGTCACGGCATGGGCTATGGTGCGGAGTCACTCGCCAAACAGCCCGATTGGGCGGCC
>JBMTCI010000269.1:0-2302 GCA_049430745.1 Luteolibacter sp.
CTAGGATCGGGATACGCCCTTTTGTTTCGGGGTAGGGCGTCGCGGCCTCGCGGCGCCGACACAAACCTCAAGCGCCCCCGCTGGCGATGTGCGCGAACTTGTCGTCGATGAAGCTGAGCACGAGGGCCTCGGTGGCTTCGTCGTTGAGGCGTTCGACGACTTCGACGGAGAATCCGCGCGCGATGAGTTGGCGGGCGCGGATCGGGTCGATACCACGGGCGCGGAGGTAAAAAATTTCCTCATCGCTGATCTGCGATGAGGTGCTGCCGTGCGAGCATTTCACTTGGTCGGCATTGATCTCGAGTCCGGGCATCGAATTCGCCTCGCAGGTGTCGCTCATCAAAAGATTGCGGCAGGTCTGGTAGGCATCGGTGTGGTGTGCGCCTTCATCGACGAAGATCAGCCCCGAGAAAATCGTGCGCGAGTGATCATAGAGTGAGTTCTTGTAAAGCAGATCCGAGTAGGCACCGGGCGACACATGATGCTGGAAAGTGCGTTGGTCGTATTCTTGCTCGCGTGCAGGGATCGAGACCGAGAGCATGTCCGATCGAGAGCCGGCTCCTTCAAGGCGCGAGAGTGATTCGTTGCGCGCCCATGAGGCACCGGTGTTGAGAATGAAACCTTTGGCCGACGCGTCGCGCGCGGTGGTGGTTTCGTTGATCTGAATCACACGCGAAACTTCGTTGAGCGATTGGATAGCGACATAGTCGAGCTGCGAGTTTTGCCCTGCGGCAAGGTCGTTGTAGGCGATCACCGCGCCGGGGCTAGTCTCATCGGCCGAGCGAAAAATATCGATCACGCGCACCTTCGAGGATTTGCCCGTGACCACGAGCGTATGAGGAAAGCTCATCGTGTTTGCGCCACAGGTCCAGTGATGCACTTCGATCGTGCCATCGACCTCGGTGTTGTCCGGCACATGTACAAAAAGCCCGTTGGAAACCGAAGCCTCGTGCAGCGCGGCAAACTTCGCCGATCCAAGCCGCGTTTCCTGTTTCATGAAATGCTCTTTCACCAGATCGCTGTGCGAAATCAGCGCTTCGGCCAGTGGTAGGCAAACGATGCCGGCGGCGACATGGCTTTCGGAATGAATCAGTTGATCATTGGCAAAGACAAATTTCGCAGCCGTTTTACCGAGACCTTGCGAGCGCGTGATCAAATCGTTGGCGGACGCAGTGCTTGCGGCCATTTCGAAGCCATCGAAGTCGAGCTGCTTGAGGTTCGAGAAACGCCAGGTCTCGTCGTTGCGCTTCGGCGTCGGCAACGACTCGTAACGTGCGCGCGCGGCTTGCTGCCTTTCGGTGAACCAAGTGGGAAGAGTGGTCGTGATTGTGGCCATAGGAATGAATGATAAAATTTGACTAAATTATTTGGCGGGTTTTTCGGGATTTGGCGTTTCAAGAGATGAAATGTCGGCAAGGTCCTTGATGCGACCTGCTGCGCGTTTGTTTGCGACTAGATCTGACAAAGAAATGAAAGGAATATCCAAGCCGGAGTGGCGTATGATGACGCGATTGTTCCAGACGGTGTCAAAATCGACGCCCTTGATGTGAACCAGAAAGTCGATGCGTAGCGGTTCAAGCCCAAACTGGCTCATGCGCTTTTCATCGAGGAAGTTTTCTACGCGAATTTCGGGCAACGGACCGAAAAATTCATGCAACGCATCGACCACCCTTTGTGCGTTCTCGGGTGACTTGCGAATGAAAAGGTCGATGTCGCCAGTGTATCTTGGGCGCCCGTGGGCGGCCAAGGCGTATCCGCCGATCACGACGAACTCAACATTCCGGGACTGCAACAATTCGATGCACTCTTTGAAGTCGCGGGGGATTTCCATGTTCAGTTCCATACATTTGTGATCTTAGAATCTCGAGGGCCGAGAGCCTTTCCTGTGGGGTTTTTTGTAACCAATATTCAAGGCTTCGCGCGTCGTCCTCCTCGACGGGGACGATCTTTGCTACGCTGCGGTCCATTCGAATTTCGGTTCCTTGATCCATAATTAAAATCAGCCCACGCTGCCTTCCATTTCGAGGTCGATGAGGCGTTTGAGTTCGACCGAGTATTCCATCGGGAACTCACGGACGAGGTCGTTGATGAAGCCATTGACCGCGAGGGACATCGCCTGTCCTTCGTCGAGGCCGCGCTGTTGCATGTAGAAGAGCATTTCTTCGGAGACCTGCGAGACTGATGCCTCGTGTTGGGTCGCGTGACGATTGCCGCGCACGGTGATGGCCGGGTAGGTGTCGGTGCGCGAGTGGCTGTTGATGAGCAGCGCGTCGCACTCGGTGTTGTTCTTGCAACCCTTGAG
>JBMTCI010000270.1:0-2288 GCA_049430745.1 Luteolibacter sp.
CCCTCGTAGCTGAGCAGATTCATCTTCTCGGCCCACTTGTCTTCGCCGAGCAACGACTTGAGCGAACCGACCAATGCAGGGTCCTGCTTGTCGGGCGCGTTGGCGATCGAGGAAATGAGCGTGCCCCACTGCGGCTTGTTGGTTTCCGGGTGTGCATTGTGAACCAATGCAGCCGCCTCCTTGAGCTTGGCTTGTTCCGGCAAGAGGTCGTTGACGAGGTAAAGACCCATCACCGCGATACCGATCATCATCGGCCAGCGCACGGTCATTAGCACCGTCCAAAGCATCGAAAGCTTGCCGCACTCGCGGTCGTTCTTCGCGCCGAAATAGCGCGGATCCGCGCCCGTACCGAGGCCAGCGACAATGGTACGGATCAAGTAGAAGGAAGCAAAGATGAAGAGGTGTTTGTAAACTTCATATCCTTCGGGCACATGGACATTCCATTTGGGCGCACCATTGATCCAGTCCGGGCTGCCCGTCACCTTCATCGCGATTTCAGAAATTTCTCCGGCATCGCCGATCCCCGTGTACGCCTTCACCGAGATGTAGATCACCGCAACTAGAATGATGGCAACTTGGAAAAGGTCGGTGAAGATCACACCGTAAAATCCGGACATCATTGTGTAGAGCGTGGCCATGACCAGCAGGGTCAGCGAGCAGGCCTCGGGTGAGTAGGGCAGGAAGGTCGAAAGGAAAATGCCCGCGCCAATGATGAGGTAGGCAAGCATGCCGATGGTCGTGAGTACGGTAGCGATCACGCCCATCAACTGCGAAGCACGACCGCCCCAGCAATCGCCAAAGCGATAGATGTTCCACTGCGCGCCAGTGAGGCAACCGGAACGGCGATGCCACTTGCCGGTCCACAGCATCATGAAGGGCAGGACTAGCACCGCTCCGCCGCGAAACTCGACGAAGAGCCCCTTCGGTCCCATGAGGAAGAGGAAGGAAACGATCACCGCCGTACCCGCAAGGTCGAGGAAACTCGCCATGCCGGAGATGCCCATCGCCCACCAGGGGATGTTTTTTCCGCCGCAAATGTAATTATCGAGGCTGCGGGATGCGAGGCGCTTGAGGTAGAAGCCGAGGAAGATCAACACGAGGACATAAAGTCCCATGAAGACATAATCAGTGGTGCCGAAGTAGCTGGTGGTGGTCATATGGGTTTAACGGGTGAATTCTCCAAAGGGTCGATTGGGGAAAGTGAGAAGGTATTTTTTGAGTCGCGCCTTGAGGTCGGCCACGACTTCAGGATGCTTTTGGATGATGTTGGTTTTTTCCTGCGGATCTTTTTCAAGATCGTAGAGTTGATCGCTCAGGAAATAGTTCGGGTTGTGGCGCGAGCTGTGGTGGCCGAGATGAGGATTGGCCACCAGGTAAGGGCGTGGGACCGGCGGCGCATCTTCGAACCCAGGGAATTTCTCACCTGCGTCGACGCGGCGCTGGATGTCCTCGGGATAACGCACGGCGATGTACTTCCACTTGGGAGTTTTCACTGCGCGGGCATAACCGATTTCATGGAAGGTTTCCTCGCGCAGAGGCGCGGTATTTTTCCCGCGGAGCACTGGCGCGAGTGAAAGACCGTCGAGCTTGTAATCAGCAGGCACCTTGACCCCCGCGAGATCGAGAATGGTCGCCGCGTAATCCGTGTTGAGCACGAGGTGCGGGTAGGTCGATCCCGGGCGGATGCCTGCGGGCCAACGCATCACGAGCGGCACTTTGAGGCCGCCATCATACATCGTGGTCTTGCCGTAGCGCCAGGTGCCGTGGTCAGAGGTCAAGATCACCAGCGTGTCGCGAGTGAGATCGCGCTCGTCGAGCTTGCGCATGATCGCACCAATCGAGTGGTCAAACCATGTCAGCCACGCGTGTTTCACATCGAATCCACCCGCCGCGACTTCTTTTTTGATCGAAGCGCGCGAGGGCATGAACGAGTAGTCGAGATCCGTGCGATAACCTTCGGCGGTGTAACCGGGATCGGCGTCGATTCCGCTGGTGAATCCATCCTTGGTTTTTCCCCACGGATCGGGTCCGTGCGGAATGGTGGTGCCGTAGTAGAGGAAGAATGGTTTGTCCTCGCCCGCCGTGCGTGTGTTGAGGAAATCCAACACCGAGCGGGTGGTCCACTCGACATTGTGAACATTCGAGGGCTTGTTGAACAACTCCAGAAGGTTGCCCGGATAGACTGCTCCGACCCAGTCAAAGCCCTCCTTGCGGATGCGCTCGCGCCACCACTGCTGGTTGTCGCGCATGGCCTGATTGGTCTCCGCGTTGGTCTTTGGATCGCTGTC
>JBMTCI010000271.1:0-2285 GCA_049430745.1 Luteolibacter sp.
TTGGCGAGCGCGATCGAGATCACCTCTCCGCGGGCGCGGCGGCCTTTCATGATCACGCCGGGGTACTTCATCGTGAGGCGCGAGCCGATGTTGCAATCGATCCAGCGGACCTCTGCGTCTTCCATCGCGAGGCCGCGCTTGGTGACGAGGTTGAAGACATTGCTGCTCCAGTTTTGCACGGTGACGTATTGGATCTTTGCGCCTTTGAGCGCGACCAACTCGACCACCGCCGAGTGCAGCGTGGCGGTCTCGAACTTTGGCGCGGTGCAGCCTTCCATGTACATCACCTCGGCGCCTTCATCGGCGATGATGAGCGTGCGCTCGAATTGCCCGAAGCTTTCCGAGTTGATGCGGAAGTACGCCTGCAGCGGCTGCTTGAGCTTCACGCCCTTCGGAATGTAAATGAACGATCCGCCGGAAAACACCGCGCTGTTGAGCGCGGAAAACTTGTTGTCACCGGTCGGGATCACCTTGCCGAACCACGGGCGGAAAATTTCCTCATACTCTTTAAGGCCTTCGGTCGAGTTGACGAAGATCACCCCTTGCTTCGTGAGCTCCTCCTTCATGTTCGAGTAGGCGGCCTCCGAATCGTACTGGGCCTCGACGCCGGCAAGGAACGCGCGCTCCTGCTCGGGGATGCCGAGGCGTTCGAAGGTTTTGAGCACCTCCTCGGGCACCTCGTCCCACGAACGCTTCGGCTTCTCACCATCGGAGAGGTAATAGCGAATGTCGTCGAAGTGAATGTTGTCGAGATCCTTGGTCGCCCAGTTGGTGGGCATCGGCTTTTCATTGAAAACTTTCAATGCCTTGTGGCGGAACTCGCGCACCCATTGTGGGTCGTTCTTCACATCGCAGATGTAATCGACCGTTTTTTCCGAAAGCCCGCGGCCGGCATCGTACTTGTGGCGCTCGGGAAAGGTGAAATCGCCCTTGCTGCGATCGATGTCGATCGCTTCGCGGGTTTCGTGATCGAGAGTGGCGGTGGCGTCTTCGTAGGACATGGGAAATTTATGCTGAGGTTAGTGTCAGTGTGATTCGCCAAGCCTTAAGCGAGGGCGGCCTCCTTGAGGAAATCGTAGCCGTGTTTCTCAAGCTCGAGCGCGAGCTCGGGTCCTCCCGAGCGGACGATGCGACCCTCGGCCATGACATGCACATGGTCGGGCTTGATGTAATCGAGCAGGCGCTGGTAGTGCGTGATGAGCAACATGCCGCGCTCGGGCGAGCGCATGGCATTGACGCCCTTGGCGACGATCTTGAGCGCATCGATGTCGAGGCCCGAGTCGGTCTCATCGAGGATGCAGTACTTCGGCTCGAGCATCATCATTTGCAGGATCTCGTTGCGCTTTTTCTCGCCGCCGGAGAAACCTTCGTTGACCGCGCGCGCAGTGAACTTGCGATCCATTTCGAGCAGATCCATCTTTGCGTAAAGGTCCTTGTAATAGGCCACCGCGTCGATTTCTTGACCTTTGGGCAAACGCGATTGCAGCGCGGCACGAATGAAGTTGGCGTTGGAAACTCCGGGCACTTCCGAGGGGTATTGGAAGGCGAGGAAAATCCCGGCACGCGAGCGTTCGTCGATCGACATTTCGCCAATGTCTTCGCCGTCGACCGTCACCGATCCGCCGGTGACCACATAACCTTCGTGACCGGCGATCACCTTCGACAGCGTCGATTTGCCGGATCCGTTGGGCCCCATGATGGCGTGAACTTCGCCTTTGGGGATTTCGAGGGTGACGCCCTTGAGGATTTCGGTTCCGTCTTCGAGGGTGGCTTGGAGGTTTTGGATGTGGAGGCTCATGGTGGGATGGATGGTTGGTGCTTGTTAAAAATGTCAGGTTTCAGGATGCGGCGAGTTTGCCGCGCAGAGTGATTTCGATGTCCTCGATCACCGCGCCGGGTGGCAGGTCGAGGAAGTCGGCGAGGTTCACGCCGGGCTTGAAGTCGATGTCGTGAATGGCGCCGCTGGCTTCATCGTGGAAGTGCCCGTGTTCTTTCACATTCGGGCAGTAGCGCGATGACTCGCGTTCGAAGTTCACTTGGCGGATCAGGCCATTTTCGACGAGCGTTTCGAGGCAGTTGTAAACCGTCGCGAGCGAAATGTTGGGCAGGCGTTTTTTGACGCGCGAGTGGACCTCGTTGGCGGTCGGGTGGTCGCGGCGACCCATCAGCACGCGGTAGACCTCCTGGCGTTGCGGGGTCATCCGCATGCCAGGGCAGGCCTCGGGCAGGCCGCCGTTTGCTTTGTCATGAAGTCGGTGATTCATCGGCGCGGCAAGCTAAGCCAG
>JBMTCI010000272.1:0-2277 GCA_049430745.1 Luteolibacter sp.
TCTTTTACCTCGTGCGTGTGCACAATCAGGGCGTGGCCTTTGGCTTTGGCAATGGTACGGCATGGGCGCCGGTTGTGTTTCTCATCGTGCCGCTGGTCGCCCTCACGCTGCTAGTGATTTTCTGGCGTAAAAAAGCCTTCACGCATCTGCTGTCGATCCTCGCCGTCGCGTTGTTGGTCTGCGGAATCTTCGGCAACCTCACCGACCGCCTCGTCCAAGGCTTCTTGCTCGAGGACTTCAAGGACGCTTCATTCTGGGAGCGTTTGTCTCAAGGCTATGTGGTCGATTTTATCGCCATCAAGTTACCCCTTTACGACAAACTCGTGCCATCGAGCGGCGGATGGTGGCCGGCCTTCAATGTCGCCGACTCCTGCATCTGCATCGCGGCGGTTCTGCTCTTCCTCGGCGGGCTGAAGGAAGATGCCGCTAAGAAATTGGAGGCTTGATGTTAGGTTGATTGGCTCAAGCGAAACGATGTGATGCCTCTCCGTATTTCGCCTTAAGTCCACAGAATGTTGACATCATAGCTGCGAAATTTTTCGTCGTGAGTGATGATGGTGAGCTCCTCATTTTGCGCTTGGGCAATGAGCATGCGATCAAAGGGGTCGGCATGATGCGGAGGCAGGGTACGTAGCGTTTCACCGTGTTGGTAACGCAGAGGGAGCTCCCGCAGACCGCGAGTTTGGATTTCCCCGATAAGACGATCCGGTGCTTCAAGTTTTCCCAACGACACCTTGATGGCGATTTCCACGGCGGTGACCGCGCTCACATGAACGACGTGGCGAGGATTCACGATCACCGTTCTCGCGGCGGGGCTGAGGCGAGAAGGCTCTGCCAGCATCCAAAGAAAGACATGGGTATCGATCAGGTAGTTCATGAAACATCGAACAAAGCCTGGATTCGCGGATCTTCTTCATCAAAGTCAGGCGCGATCCGGATTTGTTCTTCGTATCCGCCCAGTTTGCGCGGCTCGGTCTCTGGTTGGTAAGCGCAAAGCCGCACCATCGGCTTGCCGTGCTTGGCCAGCAGGATTTCCTCGCCAGCAGCCGCGTCCTCCATCAACCGCGACAAGTGCGTCTTGGCGTCCTGCACATTCCAAATCTTCATGATCTGAAATCTGGTCTGATCTGGTTGATTTGTCAAATCAACAGCCACAGGATGGGCGTCGTGGACAAGCAGGTACTAGCCACGATGAATCCCAATGTTTGTGAGAAGGGGGCTTTGTAATTACCTGATTTGCGCGAAATTTGCCAAACTTTGAGTCTTTGAAATATGAAAAAATCATTTTTTCTCAAAAAATTGATCATTTTTGATTGATCTAATGCCAGATGCGCCTCATCTTTCGCCTCCCAACCCCAATTTTATGAGCAAATCGACCATGGACGGCGCACAAGCGCTCATCAAGACCCTCGACGATCTCGGGATCGAGTACATCTTCGGATATTCCGGCGGTGCCGCGATTCCGATTTTCGACGCCTTGGAGACGGTGAAGACCAAGATGAAATTCATCCTCGTCCGCCACGAGCAGGGGGCGGTTCACATGGCCGATGGCTATGCCCGCGCGACTGGTCGCCCTGCGGCGGTGCTCGTGACTTCGGGTCCGGGCGCCGGCAACACCGTCACCGGTCTGATGACCGCGATGATGGACTCCGTGCCGATGCTGGTCATTTGCGGTCAGACCGTGACTTGGATGCTGGGCAAGGACGCTTTCCAAGAGGCCGACATTTTTGGCATCACCATTCCGGTGGTGAAGCACAACTACCTCGTGAAGGAAACCAACGCGCTGCCGCGCATCGCCCGCGAGGCTTATCACATTTCGACCACCGGTCGCCCCGGCCCGGTGCTGATCGATGTGCCCAAGGACATTTCTCAAGGCCCCTTCACCGGCGACATGAATGCGCCCTTGCAACTTCCAGGATATCATCCGGAAGCCTCAAAGGAAATTTGCGCCAAGTCCGTGAAGCAAGCCGCCGATCTGATCGCCAAGGCCAAGCGCCCGGTGATTCTTGCCGGCCAAGGTTGCATGATTGCGCGCGCCGACAAGGAGCTGCGTTATCTCGCCGAGACCCTTAACGCGCCAGTCACTACGACGCTTCTCGGCAAGGGCGTTTTCCCTGAAACACATCCGCTTTCGCTCGGCATGCTCGGCATGCACGGCACGGCCTATGCCAACAAGGCGATGATCGAGTGCGACCTGTTGCTCAATGTTGGCTCGCGCTTCGACGACCGCATCATCGGTCAGCCCGCGAAGTTCTGCAAAGACGCGCAGATCATCCA
>JBMTCI010000273.1:0-2273 GCA_049430745.1 Luteolibacter sp.
AAGGGGTAGGGGTAGTAATCGAAAAGGAAATCGGCGATCGGGTGGGGGATGCCTCGATCGCGGCGTTGCCTGGCCGGACCAGTGTGAACTTTGGCCCGCTCAAAATGCGCTGACGCCCGCGCTTGCCATTCGGCGGCGCTGAGCATCGGCATGTCGTGGCAAGTGGCCATGGCGCAGATCATTTGCCAATGAATCGCCAGAGAAAAGTCCGCTTTTGGGTGAGGGGATTAGGAGTTGCACCAAAGCAAATAGACCGATTTTTGCAAAAGTTTCCCCTTGCCTCGCCAATCGATCGGGTTTAACAATCCCGCCCCGCGCCGAAAGGCGCATGGTTTCAATCGCGGGATGGAGCAGCCAGGTAGCTCGTCAGGCTCATAACCTGAAGGTCGTAGGTTCAAATCCTACTCCCGCAACCAATGAAGGCCGTTGAATTCGAAAAGGATTCAGCGGCCTTCGCCTTTTTTGTGGGCTCATAATCCCGCAAAGCGGGATCTGACTGCCGCCTAAAATTGGTCCAAGTTGAGTGAGAAGCTTGAAGTAAAACGAATACGAGCTCAAGAAGCCGGAAAGCCCTCAGGAGTCCATGGCTTGAGATCGGAGACAAGTTTTTTGGCCTCCTCGCTGATTTCGATGCCCCAAAGTTTTTGCATGAAGGGGCTGAGGTCGCGGTTCACGGCGCGAGACATTCGCACGAAGAATTCGTCGCGTTTGGACTGATCTGATTTCGGCAACTTCTCAGGGTTCGCGCATTCGTCGTCGCTGTAGGATTTGAGCACGGCTTGAATTGCTTCCCAACCGAAGGCATCTCGCAGTTGCAGGTACATTGCGAGGCGAGTGCCAACTTTGGCCTCGGCGTAAGGGGTTTTGGCATCGATCGCCTTGCGCGCCATTGCCGCGACCAGTTCGGGATTCACGGTCCATGCCCATCCGCCTTTTGGCGTGATCCTTAGCTTGTCATAGGCGTGGGAGGAAAACAGGTTCACGGTTACTTCGACCGAATTGTCGAATGTGTAGGGGTTGTTGTAACCCCAAGCCCTGTCGGGCCGGCGCTGCGCTTCATGGCCGAGTTCGTGAAACCACCCCCAATTGCCTTGTTCGCGCAAGCCTGCGAGATCGACCATTTTGCGGCAGTGATCCTGAGGTCCCTGCATTGGATAGCCTGAGTGGAAAAGGCCGAGGCTGATCTGAACATCCACATTGACCCGTTCGCGGTAGCTTCGCAGGTGGCTCATGCCGCCGAGTTGGTCGTGCAGTTCGACGACACGATCCCAGTAGCGCATCAGTTCGCTTGGATCATCAAGGTCGCGCACCCATTCGCTGGGAACCGAGAAAGCAACTCGGCTGCAGATCAACTCGGCATAGGGAGCTGGCGCGCGACGCTGTGTTTCGCGCCATTCTTCGGCAGTGGTCGTGCCGAGTTTGAATGTGGGGGCGATCAATGCGTTGGAAATTTGAACTTCAAAAGGCGGTGCCTTGATCGGTTTTTTGCCCATGTCGATGTAAATGGCTCCGCCGAATGCGGAAGCGACATTTGTGGAGGTTTCCTTAATCTCAAACACGCGACTGACCGGGCTTGGAAGTCGAGCCATGTCTTTGGTTTGCGGAATGTTGTCGATGTGACCTGAGAGGCGGACCTTGATTCCTTTGCCGATCCATGAGGCGGGGACATCGACTTTTACCACTTCACCTGGCGCGGCATAGAGCCCCGTTGAATGCCAGCGATCCGTTGATGGGTCGATGCTCAAGCTGCGGCTCACTCGCTGCGCGCCTTCGGGAATCCGACCAAAAAGATCGGCCGCGCGAGGGTGGGGTGGAACTTTGTCCGCAGGAAGTTTGTTCAAATATTCGCCTGCAATGCGCAGCAGGCGTTTTTCCGTTTCGTCTCTAACGAATTTCAGTTTTCCATTTGGCTTGCGGCCAATCGCATCCGCTGAAAAACGCACAGCGGCCTCAGAAATTTCTTGGCGTTCCTTGCTTGGGAGTTTGCGAAAGGCCTTTGCTTCGAGAGCGGGTGTGAGCTCTCTTTGTCTTTCGGGTGAGAGCTTGCGCCACTCCGCATAATCGGCAGGGCTAGCGCTGCCCATACCTGTGCCAAAGACTATGAGCAGCAGGTGAAAGCGAAGGGCGTGTGACACCGAACGCATATGATCAATCATCCGGTAGCGGGTGCCCTTTGGTTTCGGGAAGGAATGGCAGCACGATGATGCCGAGAAGGAAAATGAGACACATCCATGAAGCAGCGTCGCGGAAGGCGTCGATTTTTGCAGCGGTCG
>JBMTCI010000274.1:0-2272 GCA_049430745.1 Luteolibacter sp.
CGCGATGGTCTCACCGGTGTGTGGGTCGGCGATCGCAAGCTCGCATCGATCGGTGTTGGCGTGCGCAAATGGATCAGCATGCACGGCTTTGCGATCAACATCACGCGCGAATCATTGCCGCCATTTTTTGCGATTACTCCCTGCGGCATCGATGGCGTGGTGATGAGTTGTTTGGAAAACGAAGCAGGCCGCGCGGTTAGCGTAAAAGAAGCCGCAGAGGTGATTGGTGAAAAATTGCGCGAGTTGTTTGATCTCACTCGCCAATGACGCTGACCGCGATCTGTCGCGTGTGCGGGCTGCTGCGGTGTTCGAAGAGAAAAATTCCCTGCCAGGTGCCGAGGGTTATTTTTCCGTCGATGAGCGGGATGACTTCACTCGTTCGCGTGAGTGCCATGCGGATGTGGCTCGGCATGTCATCGGGGCCTTCGAGCGTGTGGATGAACCAAGGGGTGCCCTCGGGCACGAGCTTTTCAAAAAACATTTCAAGATCGCGCCGGGCCGAGGGATCGGCATTTTCCATGATCACGAGGCTCGCGCTGGTGTGACGTACAAAGACGGTGACCGTGCCGTTATGGATCGCTGCGCGTGAGACGATGGCGGCGACCTGACTTGTGATTTCGCTGGTGCCTTTGCCGTGCGTGCGGATGGAAAATGTTTCGGTGTGTGCTGTCATTTTTTTAGCGGTCGGTTTGGTTTTTTATCAGCACGATGCGCACTTGAGCACCCACTTGCCGTGGGCCTGACCCTGTTCCATTGCCGTGTGGGCAGCGCGAAGGTTTTCGACACTGAGAGAATCAAACACGCGAGTGTGGATTTTCGGAAATTTCCCTGCTTCGCATCGTGCTGCCAGTGATGCGAGGATGCGTCCTTGCTGGTGCATGTCGGGTGATTGAAATTTTGCACGGGCACCCATGAATTCCCACGCGATGCGCGCGCATTTCGCCTTGAGCGGATCGCCGATGTGGAGCTTTTCGCTCGGTTCGACGATGAGTCCGAGTGTGCCAAAAGGCGCGATGAGTTGAGTGGTCGCCGACCAATGAATTTCGGGCTGATGCAGGTTGGCGATGAACGGGTATGAAGCAAAACCCAAAGCCTCGGACTGCGCGATCAGGTCCTTGCGGTGATTGATCACATGATGCGCGCCAAGTTGCTGACACCATGCGATGGTTTCCGGTCGTGAAGCGGTGGCTATGACGATAAGCCCCGCATCGCGGGCGAGCGGAATGAGAGCTGATCCGACACCGCCCGCACCATTGATGATCAGAATCGCCTTATCGCGATCTTTGCCATCGGCACTCACCCCCATGCGTTCGAAGAGCAATTCCCACGCGGTGATGCCCGCCAATGGCAGCGCGGCGGATTCTTCGAATGACCAGTTGCGCGGTTTGAGTGCTACGAGTCGGGCATCGACCGCCTGCAGTTCGGCGTTGCAGCCCTGATGCATGAGGTCGCCCGAGTAAAAAACTTCATCGCCGATTTTGAAATCGCTCACCTCGCTGCCGACCTCGGTCACGACGCCCGCCGCATCCCATCCGAGAATGCGCGGCGGCTCGTGCATCGTTGCGCCGAGTGATTTGCGGATTTTGGTGTCCACCGGATTCACCGCGCAGGCATGAATGCGAACGATCAAATCGCTCGGGCCGGGCACTGGGCCCTCGGCCTCGAATTCCACGAGGCATGCGGGGTCTGTCGTGGGAAGAAAGGTGCGTGCGCCGATGAATCTCATCACTGACATTCAAACGGCAAGCGGCGGCTCATGGCAACTGCGGTTTCGCGCCGCTCACCCCATGCAATCTCATGATTAGCGGATTCATGCCCCTAACTTTCACATCGGGCATTGGCGCGTTGGGATTTTCGTGCGATGTTCCGACCATGGACTTCGCGGAGGTGACCTGTCCGACATGTTTTGAGTTTTTCGAGGTGGCTGTGCCGCCGCCAGAGGAACAACCTGCGGAGGTGGATTACGATTGCGAGGTCTGCTGTCGACCGATGGTGATCGTGTTCAATGGCGCAGAGGTCTACGCGAAGGGATTGGGCGAATGAAAAAAAATCCCGATCCATCGTTTGTGCCCTCGGGCACGCGCTATTCCGGATTGCTGCCGCAAAAGGGTTGGCCGGTGCGCAATTTGAAATTTCTGCGACATCGCGTCGTGCCCGGCATGTTTCGTCGTCGCGCGGGCAATGTCCTCGAGCCCGTGTTGGCTCCGCCCGAGGACGGCAAGGTGCGCATCACATGGATCGGACACGCGTCGTTTTTCCTGCAGTTTGCAGG
>JBMTCI010000275.1:0-2266 GCA_049430745.1 Luteolibacter sp.
TTTACCTTCAGCATAACCGCGGTTGCTCAGGCCATAGGGATTGAAGCTGACATCGCCGTCGGGTCCATCCTTGCGAGTGACTCGGATGCGCGGCACTTCCTCACCGTTTTGATAAAGCGTGATCGCGGCACTCGGCCATAGCGTTGAAAGCTCGGGCGTACGCCAGCTGAAAATGAAATAGCCGCCGGGCGGGACCACTACACTACCAAGTTCTCCCGCGTATTTGTAAAATCCCGCTTGCGAGGATCCGTTCGGGCCCTCGGCGTACTGCCAGAGGTAAGCACCTGATGGAAAGCTAGAGGTGATGGCGCGTGCCTGACCTTGGGCGGTGTTGTCGTTGTACATCGCCACCATCGTGATTTCTTCTGCGGCACTGCCCGACCTTGTATTGCCAAATTTGTCACGATTGTCGCGGCGCTCGAAAGCCACGTAGTCGCTGTCGCTCCAGAGGCCTGATTGAAGACCGCGGGCAAAGTCATTGTGTATTTTGAGAATATTGGGAATGCGGGGATCGGCGAATTGACCAAGGAAATTCGTGTTGGCATGACGCGGAAAAGCGCCACCTGATTCACCCAGTGTCGCAGCCTTGTAATAGCCATCGGTGTAAATGAGTCCGATGCCCTCACGCGTCATATAAAACGCGTGCTGCCATTCCTTGAGAGCGGCGTAATCGCTGTCGTGGCTATTGGCGTGCATCACGCCAAGCGATGGTGCGAATCCACCCGCACCTGGAGAATCAAGTCCCGCTAGCGTACCCCACGGGCTAGCGAGGGAACCATTGAGCTTGCTGCGAAGATCATTGTCGACCAAACGCATGCCCGCATCCCAGTAGCCATTGTAGCCCGGCGGTTGCCCGAGATGCTCGCCAAAGACCATGGCATCATCGCGCCCGCGCTTGTCTTCGAAGACCGAGTCACGATGGTTGCTGTCGCTAAATCCGCGCGAGCGATTGAACTGCCATTGCACACCGCCAAGGTAACCCGCGTCGCTCGAGTCCTTGCCCAAGCCCGATTGCTGACCAAAGAAATAATCCGGCACATGCTTCACTGCATCGAGACGCAAGCCATCGGCCTTGGTGCGATCCATTTTCCAGCGCGCTGCTCGGATCAGATAAGCACCAACATCCTCGATGAAGGGCGATCTGTTGTTATTGATGTATTCCTTTGCCTTGAGTCGCAACTGCTCGGCTGAGGCGCCAGCACCAAGCTCCTCGCGCGCTTGATCAATCAATACACCGAAGTAGGCGACATTTCCATCCTTGTCCTTGTCATATTGCGCAGGTCGCTCGAGATCGCGAACAAACGAGTACTTCGGATGATCATCGTTCATGCTCGGCCCGTGATTCGTGTTGGGAGTCTCGTGAGCAATGTCGATGAGGTCGGCGAGCCCAAGGTTTTGAACCTCCCACGAACTGTTCCAGTCCCGCGTATTGTCCCACTTGCGATAAAATCCGTCCTCAGTGCGACGAAGGTGAAAGTCCTCCGGCACCATGCCGGGATACACATCGATCGGTGTATCCTCATTGTAACCCGGCACATCGAAGGCCCGGTGATTCATGATGTTGTCGAAATAAATGCGAACACCGAATCGGTGTGCGACTTCCATCAGGTGCAGCAGATCGGACTCAGTGCCATAACGCGTGCGAACGGAGTTTCTCTGATCCTTCGAACCAAGATCAAAAGGATCCCATAAGTCATAGCCGACTGAAAGTCCGCCCGATCCCTTTGTGGGTGGCGGTAGCCACAAGGCGTTGTATCCCGCTTCGGCCAATTCGGGCATCTTGTTCGCGATTTCCGACCAGCTCGTATTGAAATACTGCAGGAGGGCCTCGCCACGGGAAGTTTGGGCGAGGATGCAAAATATCAGCGCAATGCGGCGGAGCAGTGTGGGCATCGGATGGATGGCGAGTAAGCAGGCGAAACTCTCACTCTCTTAAAATTGCAAATGTCTGCATAAAATCAAGGGTTTAAAAGGATTGAAGCGCCCTTTGACACCCGAAAAAGGGTTGGTAGGAACCCCATTTCGGACTATATAGCCGGCACACGATGAGCGACGATGCAAACCAAGCAAAAAGACCCAGGGTCAATGTCCGCCGACCCGATGTGATGGAGCGCGTCGCTGCCGAAGTGGCCGCTCATTTCCACTCCTCGATCGTGGGTCGAATCCGCGAGGCGGGCGGGCGGATATCCATCGGCAACACGACCATCCTTTTGGCGGGTCAGTTCGGTTTCTGCTACGGCGTCGAGCGCGCGATCGACCTTGCCTA
>JBMTCI010000276.1:0-2263 GCA_049430745.1 Luteolibacter sp.
GATCGATGCTGAGCGTGCCAGTGATGACAAAGGTGAGACCTGCGAGCGGCATTTGCGATGCATCGGCCTTGGCGGCGACTGGCAGGTAATTGGCTGATTTCGGATTGATGCCCTCATGGGCCATGCGCTTGAGCGCAAATCGCCCGGCATCGGATTCAAGAAATGCGATGACTGATTGCGCTACGGCGGGACCCACATCGCCGCTGATGGCGAATTCGATGAGCTTTTCATTTTTCTTTTTGGCGTCGACTCGTGTGTCGGTGAGTAGCTCGTGAAGAATGGGAGAATCAGCCAACTCATTCAGATCGGCATGAAGCCGAGAAAGCTCCTTGGCCGCTGATTCGCCGACCTGCCGAATGCCCATCGCGTAGAGCCAACGATGCAGGGGTTTGGTTTTTGCATCAGCGAGCGCGTCGATGACCTTGGCGGCATTCTTCTCGCCGAAGCGGCGTGGGTTTTCATCCGTGCCGAGGTTGAGGTTCGCGAGCGTATCGCCATCGAGTGTGAAAAGATCGAGCGGTGATTTGCAATGGCCATGACGGACCAATGCTTCGGCTACTGTTTCTCCCACGCCCTCAATATCGAGGGCTTTTCTTGAGCTGAAATGAGAGATGCGCGTGACCGCTTGCGCAGGGCATTGGAAGTTCGTGCAACGCCAAGCCACAAAACCTTCCTCTTGCGAAATCGGGCCACTGCAGGACGGGCAACGACCATTCACATGATCAAAGAGCGAGAATGGCTTTGAATGAGCATGGTGGTGAATGACTCTCACCACGGCAGGAATGATTTCTCCCGCTTTTTCGATCAGCACCGTGTCACCGATGCGGATGTCTTTTTTGCTGATCTCATCCTGATTGTGCAGCGTGGCGCGAGAAACCGTGGAGCCGGAGATCAGCACCGGCTTCAACTCCGCGACAGGCGTGAGCACGCCCGTGCGTCCGACTTGAATCGTGATGTCGGTGAGTGTGGTCTCCTTTTGCTCTGGAAGAAATTTGTAAGCCGCGGCCCAGCGCGGGGCGCGTGAAGTGAAGCCCAGTTTTTCGCGTTCGCCTCGTTTCAGCACCTTCAGGACCGCGCCATCGGTTCCGTAATCGAGTTGATGGCGAAGCTCGTTGATGCGTCCCACCGCATCGAGCGTGCTTTCGAGATCGTGCGCATCGATCACAGGTTGATTGCGCGGAATACCAAGGTCATCCAACAAGGCGTGGAATTCGTGTTCCGTCTCGAGAGACGGACCTTCATAAGCGCCAATGCCGTGAGCAAGAAACGCCAGCGGTCTTTTTGCGACAATCTTCGGATCGAGTTGCTTGAGCGTGCCCGCAGTTGCGTTGCGCGGATTGGCAAAGGTGGGAAGTCCCGCTTCGTCACGCTCAGCATTCATCGCCGCAAAGGCCTCATTGGGCATGAAAATTTCTCCGCGCACCTCGAGCAGGTCGGGGATCGTGACTGATTTTTTATCAATTGAAGCAGCAGGCAGATTGTCTGCGTGAAGGACTTGCAGGTCGATCGGCACCAGTTCGTTGTCTGCCGTTTTGATGAGGTTTCCCACATGCGCGTCCGCAATTTCCGTTCCGGTATCCGGGTTGTGCCAACGATGGTATCCGGCAGACTGATAGCCTGCATCTTCAAACCAACTCGCAACTTCCTTAGCTGTCGGCGAGGTTCCGTCGACGAATGGTTGTGAAGTCACGATCGATGGACCATCTGCCGTTTCGAGAATGCCATGAAAGGCGATGTCGTCTCCGAAGAGATGATTTGAGGCATCAATGTTGCGCAGATAATTGAGCGCAAAATTCTGGGCACCAAATGTGGGCGGCAGGGTGAGCTTGATCACCCTGTTGCTGTTTTCTGGGCGAAAGACAGCATGTTCGGATTGGCCGCCTAGTGCAGGGTGACGAGCGGCAATTTTTCCGAAACCTTGCGGGTCGATGAGGCGGCCATTTTTTCTGGCCCACGATACCATGGATTCGGCTTCCTGTCGGAGCCGTTGTGAAACATCATTTCCATCGCCTGATCCGATGTCATCAATGATCCACTCACTGAGGCTTTTTGCCGCGCTTTGGCGAGCTTCTCTGCGAGTTTTTGTGCCTGAACTTTGGCTTTCATGGGTTACAAGATAGGGGATTTGAGAGTCCAAGTCAACGAGGCTATTGTTGCGCGATGTCACGACCAATGAGGTCGGAATGCTGCGAATTGTTCGCACATTGCGCGTGATGTCATCGCCGGTGGTGCCGTCACCGCGAGTGGCCGCGTAGTCGAGTTT
>JBMTCI010000277.1:0-2253 GCA_049430745.1 Luteolibacter sp.
GACATGAGGCCTGATCCTTGAGGCACCGCCTGTGCTCCCGTAGCCGTGGATGACCTTGAGCGAGGCATGGCCGTGCCACAGGCACTCGCTCACCGCGGCCTCCAATTTTCTCAGGGCCGTTTCCACCGTCTCCCCCGAATGGGCGAGATCCACTTGTAAAGGCCGACGCGCCTTGGCGCGGATCAGATCCTCATCGCACTTCGGACAGGTGCGCGGGAGGTTCCGTCCATCGACTGGAAATCCGCAGTTGGGGCAGTTCATGAGTTGTCTGAGCAAAATTATGTGATCGCGATCTCAACGCGCGTACAATTGGTCGCGGACGCCTCATAGAGCATCTCCCGGCATGGCTTTGAAGCAAGACTTGAGGGCGGGTCGTCCAAGTTCTCGGAATCAGAAATATTGCAACATTAGGAAAATTTTTGTTGCAATGGTTTTTGAGCCGGTCTAGCAAGGAATCCGTGAGCAGCAAACGCCCCATCCAAATCCCCAGCTCGGCACTCGATGAACTTCGACGGCTCGAGAGTGGCGATTACAGCTATCGGATGGAGGATCTGGTGAACCTGGTCAACGCTGCCGCGCTTCGCTTTCTGCCTTTGTCGGTGGAGGCGGATGGGCGGCTCAAGGGCGAGTTCACGGTGAGGACCCTGCGGCATTATCAGACACTCGGCTGCCTCGATACTCCTGAGCTCGTGGGCCGGGTTGCCATCTACCGCTACCGTCATTACCTCCAGGCGCTGCTCATCCGAAAACTTCTTTTTGAAGGCTTTTCCTCGAAGCAGATCAAGGATTTCACCACCGGCCGCAGCGACAAGAGCCTGCTCGATCTGCTCATGCGGGATGTGGAAGTGGAGGAAAAGCCATCCAGCCAGCCCAAGCTTCATTACCCCATGAGCGATGTGGTTCCTGCCGAGCAATGGACGGAACTCACGCTCACCCCCGACATGACCATCAAGGTCCGTGGCAGTCATCAGGCGCTCACCAAGACCCAGTACAAGGGGCTGCTGAGACAGGCGCTCAAAGCGATTCAGAGTCGCCTCGACTGATTTTTTCTATTCTCAACCTAACCATACACCACCATGAACAAAACGTTGCAACAACAACTGCAAGACGACACCGCCGCCCTCGCCATGAAAATCGGACGCCGAGTCGGCACACCCGGACACGAGATCGCCATGAACTACATCCACGACCGCATGGAGAAGATCGGTCTTAAGCCCTACATCGGCGACAGCTTCATGCTGCCCTACGGCGGAAAGGTCCGCAAAAGCACGATCAGCCATGCGGAATACACCCAGTCCTCGTTTGAAATGGATGAGGAAAGCATCTGGCGCGAAGAGCTCGCCATGGAAATGGAACAATTGAATGCCCCGACCGTCTGCGTCGACGAATTCACGGAGCAAGCCTTCTGCAATCTCGTTGGCGTGATACCCGGCAAGGATCGCAGTTTGCCGCCGCTTCTGATCGGTGCCCACTACGACAGCGTGATTGATGCGCCCTGCGCTGATGACAACGCCACATCCGTCGCACTCAACCTCGCCATCGCCGAGGCCTTTGTGAAGCGCCCCCTTGAGCGTGATCTGATCATTGCCTTCTTCGATGCCGAGGAGCCTCCCTATTTCCTTGGGCCCTGCATGGGATCCAATCGGTTTTACCAGGACCATTGCCAGTCCATTCAATTTGCGGGGGTCATCGTCACCGATCTCATCGGGCACGACCTCGATGTCAGCGGTGGCAGAAACCGGTTTGGTTCCAAGATACCCGGCGTGGGACTCGCCACGCGTCACTTCAGCGAATTCGTGTTCCTCATGGGTGCAGAGAGCGATGGGGTGTTTCCTGAAGTCGTCGAAAAAGTGGCCGATGGACGCAAAGGCCTGCGCATCCTTCCCACGCTCAATCGTTATGTCGGAAACATGTCGGACCACCACGCCTTCGAACAGGCGGGTCAGCCCTTCCTCTTCCTCAGCTGCGCTCAAGGCAAGTACTACCACCATCCCAAGGATGACCTCGAATGGATCAACTTTGAGAAGCTCGCGAAAATCACCGAGTTCGTACGGGACCTGCTCGCACAGCTAGATCTCACACCGGCGGGCAAGGCTCCCTACGCCACGGATCCCTACGAGTTTGAAAGTCGCATGATCCAAAAGGCTGTGGGCAAGCCGCTGTCACTGCTCGCAAAAGCATTCGGCCATGAAATTCCCAAGACCCGGGAATCCATCACCCGCTTCGTGAGTAACCTCCGATCGATGATGTGAT
>JBMTCI010000278.1:0-2251 GCA_049430745.1 Luteolibacter sp.
GCGGTTGAAGTGAGCCTTGATGTCGTTGTTGAGTTCGACCTGCAAGTCGATGCCGGTTTCGCGGAAGCTGCGAACGATCACATCAGCGGCCATGCCTTTGTCTTTGGCCACATCACCCATCGGAAATCCGATGCGGTAGTAAGAAGGATCGTATGCGATGTCGCGCTTCGAGTACTCAAGGGCCGCGGCGGCTAGGCTAGCGCCGGGGAGAGATGATTTTTCCAGAGCTGAAACCGCTTCGCCGACTTCTTCGACCGACGCGCTTTGCTGGGTGGCTCGCAAGCTTGGAATCAGTGGTCGACCGACCCAGAAGCCCATGACTGCCGCAATCGAGACGATCACCCAAGCACCGATCCGATTGCGCCGCTTTTGCAACTGCGGTCGCGGACCGATGTATTCGATCGTTTCGTAAAAAATGGTCTTCTTGCGGGCCATGCGGCGGGGACGTGGCGCGATGATTGGGAAATCTTTAGGATAAAAGCGACCAATTTCGCGTGACTTGAAAAATTACTGCATCGGACGACGGCGGATGACCCGAAACATTGAAAATCAAGGGTCATCGAAGGCCTATAAAATTCAGATTTCATGGGCTTTGCAGGGTTTTTTGGGAATAAAGCTTAAGAAATCCTAACAATAGTGCAAATGGCGGATTTTTGCCTCGTGGGTGAATGAAGGACGAGGTCTCTGCGTCGAAGAAGTCGAGCGCGCCATGAAAGAAAAATACCTGATCGAAGATCTGCTTTCGCAAAGCCATCACGGGGCAATTTTTCGCGCGAGCGATCGCGAGACAGGCTTGCCCGTCGTGTTGCGCCGCTATTTCCCTTTCGGTAGGGGATGTGGCGGACTCGATGCCGAGGCTCAAAAAATTTATGAAGGTTCCATCGCGGACCTGCGCTCATTGCGACACGAATCCTTGGCACCTGTGATCGATGGTGGATGTGACGAGGTCGATGGAATTCCTTTCATTGCGACGGAGTGGATCCATGGCGAAACAATCGAGGAGCTGCAATCGCGCGTCATGCTCGGTATCGATGATGTGTATGACCTGCTGAATGCTGCGATCGATTTGTCATTGTGGATTTCGCAAATTTTGGGTCGTGAAACGCTGTGGGTGGATACGGATTTGGCAACCGTTCTGCGTCGAGACTCTGGCAATCCGCGCAACTATGTGTTTTGCGTTTCGCCATACAAGTGGTTGGGGACTCGAAAGTCGGATGGCGATCTGATGGAGCTTTCAGGCTTTGCCTCACAGTTGCTTCAAGGCATGCCGCATGCGAATGGTGATGTGAAATACAACCATCTTGTCCATTGGATCGAATGGCTCCGCGTTGCGCCTCCATCCACCACGCTCGATCAAGTTCGATCGAAACTTGCCCAGCCGGCAAACCCCTCCGCGCAAGCGCCCGTTCGTAGAACTGCTGCACCACAGCCAAAAACCAAGTCGACATTGCCGCGCAAGAGAAAGCGACCATTCAGGGCCATGCTTTGGGTGAACCTCTTTCTTGCGTTTGGCACGGCTGTCTTTGGCGCTTACGCGCATCAAGCAAAGCAGTCGCGGGCCGAAGCTCGAGCGCCCAGGACAGATCTCAAGGTCGATAAAACTAGCGCTAAGAAGCAGATCGCCAAAAAGAAAAATACACAGCGATCCAGTGGCGCCATGGCAATTTCATCCAACGCCACTGCCTCCGAGGTCATGTCATGGGATGATTCAAAATTGCTCGAGCATGTGCGTTGCCGAGTCACGGTGCAGGGACCCGCAGCAAGAGTGGATCAATCAAAATCGGGCAAGACGCTGTACCTTGTCTTTTTGGGCGGAGATGATCCCGATTCATCGCGCGTCGGCATTCGTGTGGGCAAACAATCGCCTGATGAAATCAAATCCAAGCTGGCGGCGTTCGTCGGCAAAACCATACGCGCGTCCGGCGAGGTGAAAAAAGAGATGCAAGGGAACTTGTCGAGTGCGGCGGTCATGATCAACGATGTGTCTGCGATTCAGACAATCGATTAATCCTGTGGAAAATTTGGCGCTCGAGACCTTGATACTGGCATGCGATTCGCATGGAGTGACGCTCACGGAACAGATTTTGTTCATCGGCGCCCAGCCGCATTCAAAGCTGCGTGGGGAGTTCAATCTTCTTGGTTGGCAGCCGCTCAAGCCTCTCGCCGATGCATGGGACAAGGCGGGGTTTTCTCGCAGCGATACTATGCCGGAAGGCAAATGGCCATGGGTGTGGGTGCTGCCGCAAAAATC
>JBMTCI010000279.1:0-2229 GCA_049430745.1 Luteolibacter sp.
TATCGGGTTGATGCAGCAGCACCTTATCGCCGGGCTCGAGGCCCGAGAGGATTTGTGAGAAGCGTCCGTCGGAATGACCGACCTCGACCGAGGTCAGTCGCGCCTCGCCATCGCGCATCACAAAAGTTTTCCACTGACTACCCTCACGAAACAGCGCGCCAGCGGGTGAAACCAACACATCGTCTCCATGCCAGACAGCCCCGCGCACTTCGACGCGGAAACGGTCGCCCAAGGCCTTGGTTTGACCCTCGCTTGAATGCAAATCGATCAGCACAATGACGCGCTGCTCTTCGACTCCCAGCGCAGAGACCTTGGTGAAAGCCGCAGGCTCGACGCGGCGCACACGGCCTTTCAACGCATCCTCCCCACCCCATTGCTCGATCAACACCTCATCGCCCGGCTCAATCGTCACCGCATCGCGCGATAAAATTTCTGATTCGATTTCGATGTCGGATGGATCACCCACTTCGATGATGGGCTGACCCGGGTTCATCATCGTTTCACTTTCCTGCATCACGGTGAGCACTTTGCCGGTCACGGGAGATTTGATCTCAACCACTGGATCAGCCTCACCGCTTGCGGGTTGCTCGAGCACGGCCATGGCTTGCGCGAGTTCGTGATCGATGACTTGCAGAGCAAACTCAGCCGCTCGCAACTCGGCCGCCTTGGCCGTGGCCTCGGCCTCGAGCCGATCCAAATCCAATGGCGAAACTGCGCCCTCCTGCTTCACCGCCATTGCGCGATCGCGCTCGACCGCCGCGAGATTCGCCGCGATTTTCAGCGCCGCCTGCGACTCAAGCGCACGCTTGCGGTTGGCCTTGTGCATCGACACCGCCTCTTGCGCTTGCAGACGCGAGCGGGGATCAATCAATGGCGCAACCTGCGGCACGATGCGCGTGATGACCGTTTCGTTGGCTTTCACTTCATCGCCAGGTCGCAGCATTACCCGCTGCATCATGCCACCCACGGGAGCGGCGACGACATAGCGGTTGCGGATGCGCGTCTTGCCTTCTTCGGAAACACGAACGGTCAAAGGCGCGCGCGCGATCACGCCCGTTTCAACCATCACCGGCTTTGGCCAAAGACCCCAAGCGACCAGCGACACCAGCACGCCGAGCGACAACCATGGCAGGGACCGACGCAACAAATGCCGACTGCCAGCCACGGCATGCGACGCCCATGGGGCTTCGGATTTCTCATCGGATGATTCGGAGGATGGCATGTCGGCTTGGGATGAAGAATGGACGATCAATCGCGGGCTTTCAAGACACCAACCAGATCCAGTTGGGAAAGCATGCGGCTGACCAGAGCAAATGACAAAATCGCGGCAATCAAGACCACCATCACCGCGATGGCGTACGAGGCGGGGCTGATCAAAATCGGCAACCTCACGGTCTCGGTGCTGAAGGATTTCATGATCAAAAGCGCAAGACCGCGACCAAAGATCAGGCCGATCGGCAAGGCGATGCACACCAGCAAAGCCAACTCGCCCACAAGAACTCCGCGCACTTCGGCAAGGCGAAAGCCCACCACCCGCAGCGTCGCCAACTCGCGACTGCGCTCGGACAAGGCAATGCGCGAGCTGTTGTACACCACGCCGAAGGCCACAATCGTCGCGAGCACGAAGTACAATTTTCGGATGATACCGATGCTCTGACCCGTCGTTTCACGAAAGGCTGCAAGCTGATCCTTTTTCACCATCACCACCGCTGCTTGCGGCGTGTCCTTGAGCTCGCGCATGAAGTCATCCCATCGCGCATGATCGAGCGCCATGTACGCACCATTGACCGTGTCACCTTCCTTGAGCAAACGACGCAAGGCATCGATGTCCATGTACGCCGCCACACCCGCATAATCGGTCACGAGGCCACGCACCGGCACATCGACAAAAGGCCGCTTGCCCTCGAGCACCTCAACGCGCAACTCATCCCCCACCCGTACGCCCAGCACCTCGGCGAGTTTTTCCGACATCAAGAGCCCTTCCTTCGGCAGCGCGATCGGCTCATCGTTACCATTGAGCAAACGATGAAGATTCGCCCCCTCAGGAATGCCGGTGATGGCGAGCTTTCGTTGACGATGACCATACTTCAATCGCGCCGCCACGCTACGGATCGGTTCGGCGCGAATGACTCCGGGCAAATGCTCGAGGTCGTGCAAACCGCGCGTCGATGTGGGATCGGTGAGAAACACCGCGACATCCTGCCGCTGCTGGCTGTTCCATTGAAAGGT
>JBMTCI010000280.1:0-2212 GCA_049430745.1 Luteolibacter sp.
ATCTCGACCTACCCGTCGGTCATTTATCAGGTCACGCTCACCGATGGCAGCGAGCTGATCGTCGACAACCCGACCCTTTTTCCCGAGACCCAGACGATCCAGGAAATCCGCGAGCCAATCGTCAATGTCTACATCATGGTGCCCGGTGAATACATTGGCGACATGATGCAACTCGTGCTTGAAAAGCGCGGCGAGGTCACCAACACCGAGACCATCGACGAATCGCGCGTGATGCTTTCCTGCGTGCTGCCGCTTTCGGAAATCCTCGTCGACTTCAACGACAAGCTCAAGTCGATGACGCGTGGCTACGGCTCGATGGACTATGAACACTCGGGTTATCGCGCCGCGAAAATGGTGAAGATGGACATGCTCATCGCCGGTGATCCCGTTGAGGCTTTTTCGACCATCGTGCACCGCGACAAGGCCGAGTCCTACGGCCGCGCGCTGGCGATGAAGCTCAAGGAGGTGATCCCGTCGCACCTGTTTGTCGTCGCGATTCAGGCGGCGGTCGGCGGCAAGATCGTTGCGCGCGAGTCGATCTCGGCGATGCGCAAGAATGTGACAGCAAAATGCTACGGCGGTGACATCACCCGCAAACGCAAGCTGCTCGAAAAACAGAAAGAGGGCAAAAAGAAGATGAAGATGTTCGGCAAGGTCAACATCCCGCAGGACGCCTTCATCAAGGTGCTCAAGAGCGGGGATTGAGGCAGGCAGAGAGATTTTTGGCGTCTGTCATTTGTAATTTTTCTGAAAGAAAAAACCATGTCTGACGGCGTTCGAACCGACAAGTGGTTGTGGGCGGTGCGATTTTTCAAAACGCGCGGAATCGCGGCAGAAATGTGCGAGTCGGGCAAAGTTCGGCGTGGAGAACATTTGCTCAAAGCTGCCAGCACCTTGCGCGTGGGCGATGTGGTGGAGTTGCCGTTTCCCGAAGGACCTGGCACGCGAGTGGTGCGGATCAGCACGCTGGTCGATCGTCGCGTCGCTGCTTCCGAAGCGCGGCAATGTTACGAAGAAACCACCGATCCGTCGGTTTTTGAGCAGCACCGACTTTGGCACGAGGCAAGGCGTGATGCACCCAGAGGTCGTCCCACCAAAAAAGATCGACGCGACATGGGGCGCATTCGTGGGTTTTGGGACTGAGGATCCTTTG
This sequence comes from Luteolibacter sp., assembly GCA_049430745.1. GTDB lineage: Bacteria > Verrucomicrobiota > Verrucomicrobiia > Verrucomicrobiales > Akkermansiaceae > Luteolibacter. The sequence continues at coordinate 1,154 of JBMTCI010000280.1, forward strand.
CGGATTTTAATGATGGATTACTTCAGGTGCTGACTCACGAATGTCTTTGCGAAGTTCGGTGACGGCTTTTTGGCGCTTCATTGCTTCGAGTGCTGCGATAACTTCAGATTTTCTTTCGTCGAAGTTGGCTGGTTCTGCGGCTTTGCGGGCGATGACTTCGACCAAGTGCGAGCCGAGTCGAGTGCGGATGATGGCGGGCTGCCTGATGGGTAGGTCAAAAACCGCAGCTGAGAAATCATTCGGCAGGCGGGATCGGCTCATCCAACCGAGTGAACCGCCTCTTTCCTTGCTGGCTGGATCATCGCTGATTTCACGGGCCAGCGTGGCAAAATCTTTGCGTTGAGACTTCAAGTTTTGGAGCGCGGCGCCAAGTGTGGCATCGATCTTCGTCTGTGGATGATCCATCGCCGCCATGAAAATGTGGCGGACCTCGACGCGTTCAGGCGTGGCCATGGCAGCGAAGTTTTGATCAAACCATGCGCGCGCCTCTTCATCACTCACGCCGATCAGCGGCGCAATTTTTTGTTCTACCCATTTTTCCTGCTGAATGCGTGCGGCGACTCTTGCGCGCAACTCGCTTTCATTCGCAATGCCTTGGCCTTTCATGGACTTTTCCATTTCGCCCTTGTTGTGAAAACGGCTCAGCATTGCGCGCAAGCGGGCATTGATTTCGTCGTCGCTGATGGGCACTGAGTTGGTGTCCGCAGCAATTTTATCACGAAGGATGGCGTGATCGATGAGCTCGTTGAGCGCTTCTTCACGGGCTTTTGTTTTTTCCTCGGTTCTGAGCGCATCGATAGATTTCCCCTGTAGCCAAAGACTCTCTCGTATGGCTCGTTCGAGTTGATTGCGCGTGATCAAATGATTCCCAACACGGGCAACGACATCAGGCTTGCCCAATAAGGAATGATCCAGAGCTCGTCGCAGCGGGCCTTTGAAAATAAGGAGATCTCCAGCCACATAAGCGGCGATTGCGCAAAAGATGGCGAATCGAACAATGAATTTGGCGGGGAATTTCATGGAAGATTTGGATGTAAATTTTTTGGCGCTGCATTTTTC
>JBMTCI010000281.1:0-2207 GCA_049430745.1 Luteolibacter sp.
GTCGAGCCGCTGATGACAATCGCGTCTTCGGCGATGGTCATGGTCGATTCCACATTCATGCCCGCGAGGATTTGTCGCAATTCGTCATTCGAGTACTTGCCGAGTCCGCCGCCTCCGAAGACCGCTTGCGCAAACGAATCGAGCATCGGCATGCGTCGGGGCTGACCCAGCTTGCCACTGCCGATGCGTGCGAGCAGGCTGATCTTGCCCTTTTCGAATTCACTGCGCTTGAGGTTCACGCGCACATTGTTAGAGAGCACCAGCTGGGTGATTCCGAGATCGGTGACTTCCTTTTGCGATTCGATTTTTCCGGCTTTGCCGAAATCGGCGTAATCAAAAATGCGAATCGCGCGGGAGATTGGTGCCTCAACCTCGACGCTCTTTGAGGCATTGAAAATTTTTGCGAGATCTTCCTCCGCGTTGGATGGTGGCTCCTTGGTGGTGAGGACCAAGTGATGACCCGACGATTGCCAAAATTTCTTGAACGCCTCGTGGCAAACATCGGTGTTGATCGCCTCGAGTCCGCGTTGCGCGATGGCGAGATCGGTCTCGGGATCGGAAAATACCGATTGATCGTTGATCGTCCGAGCGAGCACGGTGGCGATGCCATCCGACTTGCGGGTGGCCTTCTGCTTTACCTGTTGCTCGTAACGGTTGAGCAGATTTGATTTTGCTTCGGCTAGTTCCGATTCGGAAAATCCGTGTTCCATCGCACGGCGAAATTCGCGCTCAAGTATCGGCACTACCTCGCGCCAGCGGTCGTCGGCGACCGTGATGTCGATCGAGCCAAACTCGATGTGATTGAAGAAAATTTCATCGATTGCAGAACCCTCGGCGATCGGCGAATTTTTTTCTTTCGACAGTCGTTCGAAGCGGCGGCTGATGATCGCATGGGCGATATCGAGCGGCATCTTTTCGATGCGGTTGGCTGCGGTATCGGGCTTGTCCGTGTAGTTTCCGACGAGCGTGAGAGAGACCTCGGTGGCATCGACCTCCTTGTCGCTGAAAACGGATGTCTTGAGTCCCTCGAAGGGTTTGATGCGGCCAAGGTCGGGATCAGCACCCGCATTTTTCGGATTCTGCATCGATGCAAATGCCGATTCGATCCGTGCTTGGATTTTATCTGGTTTCACATCGCCGACGACGATGAAGGTCATGCGGTTCGGCGTGTAGTAGCGTGTGTAGAGATCGGTGAACCTCTCTCGCGTGGCCTTGCGAATGACCTCTTCTTCGCCAATCGGAAAACGTCGCGACACGAGAGAGTCGGGAAGCAGTTTGGAAAACTGCTGCTGCATGAGGCGGTAGCCGACCGAGTCGCGACTCACTTTTTCCGCAAGGATCACGCCGCGCTCCTTGTCGATTTCTGCGGCATCAAGCAGCGCGCCATCGCCGAAGTCCCGCATCACGGTAAAGGCGAGATCCATCGTTTGCTCCGACATGTCAGGAAGATCGAGCATGTAAACCGTTTCATCGAACGAGGTGTAGGCATTCGCGTGGGCGCCGAAGGCAATGCCGAGGCGCTGCATGCGTGGGATGAGCTCGGCGGCCGTGTGATGCTTCGTACCGTTGAACACCATGTGCTCAAGGAAGTGGGCAAGCCCGCGTTGATCATCGGCTTCCATCAAGGAGCCCGCCGCGATGTGAAGTCGCAGCGAAATGCGACTCGGTGGTTCACTGTTCGGGTAGATCAGATAGCGCATGCCGTTGGGCAGTTGACCGAAAACCGTCTTCGAGTCGGGCGCGATGTCCGACGACTTATGCGGCCACGACTTGGCCTTTGGTGCCTCGCCGGTGGCCAGACCCGCTGGGCCTGACATGCTCGCGGTCGCGTTGTTCTGCGGCGTGGCGTAGCTTGATTTCGATTCGGGCCCCGACCTCAGCGAGAGAAATGCCGCGGTGGCGGCAAGGATCAGGACCAGGATTAAAGGGGTAGCGCGTTGCATGGGAAAAGGTTGTTGGACCCGATGGGGGCTTGGCAACGATCAAAGCGCCGTAAAGACGCCAAATGGTCGGCATTTTTCGCAAAATCGCGCCACTAGGCCGCAACCGCATCAAACAGGCTTGCATTCCCGCCACTGAAGTGTTGACTTCCCGCCCCGGCCGCAAGGCCAACAACAGTGCGCGCGTGGCGGAATTGGTAGACGCGCTAGATTCAGGTTCTAGTGGGGGCAACCCCGTGAAGGTTCGAGTCCTTTCGCGCGCACCAT
>JBMTCI010000282.1:0-2205 GCA_049430745.1 Luteolibacter sp.
GTGAAAAGCGGATCGACGATGAAGAGGTGATTGAAACCGATGCGGGCATCGGAAAAGGGCCAGAGCACCAATGTGCCATAGACCGTGAAGCAATCGATGAGCACATGCGTGCTCCATGCGCCGAAGATGAACCATGCGGCGCGCGCGCGACTGACTTTTTCCCTGCGCCACAGTTTCACGAGCCATGGCGATACGAACCACGCAGCAGCGATCATGATCGCCAGCGAATGACTCGGGCCTCGGTGCCACCAGAGCTTTGCGGCGGTGTCGAGAAACGGCGAAATGACGATGTCGAGATCTGGCAGCGTTCCGAAAAGTGCACCCCATGCCAGCGCGCGGTTGCCGATTTTTTTGCCAAGGAAACACTCGCCGACGGCGGCGCCCAAAACTGCCTGTGTGATCGAATCCACGACCCGAGCTTGATGGAAATTTGCTCCCAGCAAAACTCAAATTGCATGACTCGTCTTGACCTCGGATGCGGGTCGGGCGGATGTTTGCTGGCGATGAATGACAACACCCGTCCGTTTTCCAGCCTGATGCTTGATGGCCCCGACCGCGCGCCCAGTCGTGCGATGCTTTATGCGGTTGGATTCAAGAAGGAGGATTTTTCCAAACCGCACATTGGCATTGCGTCGACCTGGAGCGAAGTGACGCCGTGCAATGTGCACATCGACAAGTTGGCGCGCGAGTCGTCCAAGGGCGTCGATGCTGCTGGCGGCAAGGGAGTGGTGTTCAACACCATCACCATTTCCGATGGCATTTCGATGGGCACCGAAGGGATGAAATACTCGCTCGTTTCTCGCGAGGTCATCGCCGACTCGATCGAGACGGTGGTCGGCTGCGAGGGCATGGATGGCTTTGTGGCGATCGGCGGTTGTGACAAAAACATGCCGGCCTGCGTGATGGCGATGGCGCGTATGAATCGCCCATCGGTGTTTGTGTATGGCGGCACGATTCTTCCCGGTTGCGCGACGCTGAAAGGCGAGAAAAAGGATCTCGATATCGTTTCGGTTTTCGAAGCCGTGGGCAAACACGCCAATGGTGAATACTCGGATGCCGAACTTGAGACAGTAGAGTCCTGCGCGATTCCTGGTCCGGGCTCCTGCGGCGGCATGTACACCGCGAACACGATGGCAAGTGCGATCGAGGCACTTGGGCTTTCTCTGCCCAACAGTTCGGCGCAAGCGGCGATCTCCGATGATAAGATGCGCGATTGCTTCGATGCGGGCGCGGCGGTGATGAATTTGATCAAGCTTGGCATCAAGCCACGCGACATCCTCACCAAAGAGGCTTTCGAAAATGCTATTACGGTTTTGATCGCTCTTGGCGGATCGACCAACGCGACGCTTCACCTTCCAGCCATGGCGCATGCGGCGGGTGTCGACATCACGCTCGATGATTTTGAGCGCATCGGAAAACGCGTGCCGGTTCTCGCGGACCTCAAGCCCTCAGGCAAATATGTCATGGCCGACTTGGTCCGTATCGGTGGCACCGTGCCTCTGATGAAAATGCTGCTCGATGCCGGCTTGCTGAATGGCGACTGTATGACCGTGACTGGTCGCACGATGCGCGAGAACCTTGAGAAACTCGCCAAACCCTATCCCGATGGTCAGCAAGTCATACGTTCGCTCGACAATCCACTCAAGAAAGACAGTCACCTGCGCGTGCTTTATGGCAATCTCGCCGAGGGTGGTGCCGTCGCAAAAATTTCCGGCAAGGAAGGCGAAGTCTTTACCGGAAACGCGCGCGTGTTTGACTCGGAGGATCTCGCGATGAAGGCGATCCTCGCCAAGGAGATCAACAAGGGCGATGTCATTGTCATTCGCCTCGAAGGGCCGAAGGGTGGTCCTGGCATGCGCGAAATGCTTGGGCCGACCAGCGCGATCATGGGCCTCGGACTTGGCAAGGATGTGGCGCTCATCACCGATGGTCGGTTCTCGGGTGGCAGTCACGGCTTTGTCGTGGGTCACATCACGCCTGAGGCCTTCACTGGTGGCACCATCGGGATCCTGCGCGATGGCGATGTGATCACCATTGATGCCGTCAATAACCGCATCGATGTGAAACTTTCCGAATCCGAAATCGCCGAGCGTAAGGCTGCATGGGTCCAGCCCAAGCCGCGCTACACGCGCGGGGTGCTGGCAAAGTATGCCAAGCTCGTCTCAACCGCGAGTGAGGGTGCGGTGACAGACAAGTATCTGTGAA
>JBMTCI010000283.1:0-2193 GCA_049430745.1 Luteolibacter sp.
CGATTTGATTGGTTTGGCTGCGGTGTTTGCCAGTCGAATTGGGTGAGTCCGTTGTGTTTCGTGAGGTTGAGGCTGAAGCTATTCACCGCCTGAATCTGTGGGGCCTCGCCGGTGAGCTTGATTTCCGTCGCGCTGACATCGGCGATCTTGAGGCGCAATCCGCTGTTAGGGGGAATACACGAGGCAATGCGGCTGAGGATATCGACGGGGTTGTGTTGGCGATCGATCGCGTGGGCGAGCTCGTCCCATTTGGCCGCGTGGAGTTTGTAGGCATCGATGTCGGGCGCGGCGTCCTTGGCTTGGGCAGTAAGCTTGCGGGTTTGGGAGGAAGTCTGCCAAAGGCCGATCAAAAACCAAGCGATGATCGCAAGATAAACCAGTGCCGCAGCGGCGGCGGAAAGGGTCATGGCGCGGCGGCGTTGCGCGGCGCGGCGGGCAGCGCGGACATCGGCGGGCAAAAGTTTGCTGAGCGGCGATGGCGGGACTGGCAATGGGCGGGGCTTAACCTCGGTGGGTAGACCGAGTGCTTGGGCGAAGGGCTCGATCTCCTCGCGCTCAAGCGAGGCCCAAACATGCGCGCGGACCGGCTGGGCATCGAGCCCCTGCATCGATAGTTGCGCGAGCGAAAGGCGAATTTCGCGGGCGAGCGCGGCATCGGGCAATCGGGCGTCGACTGAGGTCGCCTGGCAGTAGGCGAGTTTTCCCTGGTAATAGAGCGCAAAGACCCAGCGGCCGAATTCTTTCCAAACTGCGAGCGAGTCGCCATCGACTTGAAAGGCGCGGGGCGAAATGTCGAAGGCATTAGGCGAGCGTGGCGGGAGCTCTTCAGAGCTTGGCGATTTGAGAAAAACCGAAAGCAAGGCCGTATTTTCCGCCTCGCGGGCAATGACAAACACATCGGTGAGTTGGCCTGCCATCGGATCAGGTCGAAGTCCGAGTCGCTCGGCGTGAAGGGCGGCCAGATCAGCAAACAGCGACTCGTCCTCGCTGGTCACGCGCAGCGGCACCGCGGTGAGCGACTTCACCGGAAAGAACATCGTCAGCTCGCCAGCAGGCAAATCCACGAGCCCCGAAGCTGTCGCCGTGGCGAACGACTCGCGCGCTTCATAGGGTGCCTCACCCGTGCTGGACCAGACTTCCCAGGTTTCCTCGCCGGGAATCAGCAGCACATGTTCGATCGGTTTGCTCACGGGATAATTTCTTCGTTGCGTTGCAGGAGGGCCACCTTGCCAGTTCGGTTGCGAACAATCACGCTGATTTTTCGCTTACATCCATCGGCTTGGCCGAGACTCTCGATGCGCGTGGTGGTATCATTGACCGTAAATCGGCGTGCGATGTCGGGCCTTGCGGTGTGGTCAACGCCGAGAAGCTGGAGGGCCGCGGCGGCGTTGGCAAAGGGCTGATCATCATCCGTGTCACGAATGCCGTCGGGGCCACGAACTGTCTCTGGAATGATTTGAGCCTGACTCGGGTCGCACTCGGCCGCGGCAGCGATCAATTCGGCGGCGGCCTCATTGAGATCGAGCGTGCCACCGCTCCACACCGTGAACCAATCGCGCCAATCCGGACGCAAAGCCTCAACCAAGTCCATGCCGCGCACGAGGCGGACTTCGGACAGGTCGTAAAAGGGCCGGTTGAACGGCTGATTGATGCGTCCCATCTCTTCGTAATCCTTCACCTCCGCACCGTTGAGAGCGACGCTGTCATCGGGATCAATCCAATCGCCAAGCGCGTCGGCGGTGGCCATCGCTTCGTCGAGCGTGAGGCCCCAGTCGGTGAAAATTTCGCGCAGCAGGGCTTTGTCCTCTTGGAGAAGAATCGCGTTGATGTTGAAGCGCGCTCCTTCGGTGCTCATCGTCACCTCATACCCCTCGCCACCCTCGCCACCGCCTTGGCGAAGGATTGGATCGCTGCGTTTGACGACCGGGTTGCAGGCGACGGCGATGCCTCTTTCCGCCATCAGGCGGGCACGCGAGCCGTGAATCGTTGACGACGCAAGATCCATGTCGAATGAGATCACGCGCAGGGCAGCCATCGATGCGAGACCGAGAATCGCGATGAGCCAGATCACCGCCAGCAGTGCCATGCCGCGGCATGCGGCGGGTCGGGAAATGGTGCGGGGAGAGATCATTGGTTGTCCTCTGGGATTTCTTCGCCGGGGTTGATTTCGACGCCAGGAATTTGAATCGAGTC
>JBMTCI010000284.1:0-2190 GCA_049430745.1 Luteolibacter sp.
CTTTCGGGGCTTGCTCTGCTTCGCCGTCGGCGCGCTTGATTGGAGCTCGAGGCTTTCTCAATACCGATTCAGCGACGGATCGATTTGATCCGTCCATGCCTCGATGCCACCAGCCATCGAAAAGGCATTTTCCACACCACGCGAGCGGAGAAACATGGCTGCGCGACCCGAGCGCATGCCGTGATGGCAATAAACCACGATGCCGCGCTCGGTGTCGGAAGTGAGACCTTCGAGCGTCTCGGCCAGCGTGCTGAGCGGAAACCACTCGTTTCCAACAATTTGGCAAATTTCCAATTCGTCGCGCTCGCGGCAATCGATCAGGCGCGGGCGCTCTTGAGACGGAAGGTGGATCCAGCTTGCGACTTCGGCGGGGCTGACTTCGATATGGGTCTTGGGATCGGGTAGCATGCGCACTTCGACGGCGAGGGCCTTCAATTCATTCAACAATCACCGGGGTGCCGACCGAGACATTTTCAAAGAACTTCTCCGACATGTGGTGGGGCATGCGGATGCAACCATGCGATGCAGCATAGCCGGGCAGGTAGCCGGTGTGCATGCCGATGCCGCCCGCAAAGCGCATGAAATTCGGCATCGGGGCCGCATAATAAACCGCGCCCGGCGGGATCTTGTCGACGCGGATGTCGACATTGTCATTGATCATCATTCCGGTCTGCTTGTCCTTGAAAACCCCGTAGATCGACGATTTGTGATCCTTGCTCTTTTGCGTGATCTTGTAGCTGCCGGGTGGGGTGTCGTGGCCCTCGCTGCCGCTGGAAATCCGCGACACGCCAACCAGCACACCACCCTTGTAGAAAAAGGCCTTTTGCTGGCTGCGGTTGATTTTGATGAGCGGGCTGCCCGGGACTCCATCGCCGTCCCAGTAGGAGACATTGTCAGGAATGGCGGGAGGCGGGTGGTGCGGTCCGTTGGTGGCCTGCTTTTTGATCGGGCCGATCCCCGCCATGTAGCCGGATCGAGCCGGACCCGAAGGACCGCAAGAGCTCAAGGCGATCGCCGCCAAAACCCCTGGTGCGATTGATGTGAAAGCAGGCTTTAGGAAGTTCATTTGCCGCGAAAAATGCCGCGCCACCAGCGGGGCGTCAAGCCGACACGCGTGGAGGAAATGGAGCTTCATCGAAGTTCGGAAATTGGCAGGCCATCGCCAAGATTCCCATTGTCATTTTCATGGATATGTCGATAGTCATGTTATCTTGATTAAAACGGGTGGAAGTTTGATCGGTCGTCTTGGCACCACGCATGCTGTCTGCGGGCTTTTCGTCGCCGCGCCGCGCTTCACCCGAGTTCATTTCCCCTCATTTTCCCATCCATGATCCATCAAGCCGAAGAAGAATCACAGTGCGCCTTGTTTGAAGAAAGCTCCGCGCCCGACCGCCTTAAAAAACCGCGCCGCCATTCGTCCAAACTTTCCCGAGCCGAAGATTTTGGCCTCACTGCGCCGTCACAGATCGTCAAAAACTATGTGCTCGATACCAATGTGCTGCTGCACGATCCGGCATCGCTCGAGCGCTTCAAGGAAAACCACCTGTGCATTCCGGTGGATGTGTTGGCGGAGCTCGACAAGTTCAAGAGCGAACAAACCGAGCGCGGTGCCAACGCGCGCCGCGTGCATCGTCGGCTCACCGAGATGTTTTCCTGCTCGGAAAAAGTCACGCGCGGTGTGGCCACGCCTTTCGGCGGCACGGTTCGCATGGTGATTTATGATCCGGCGATCTGTCCGAAAAACTCCGAGCAACTCAACCTGTTTCACCGCATCTTTCCCGACCGCGAGCGCGTGGATCATCGCATCCTTGCTGCCTGTCTTTTGCTGATGCAGCACAACTCAGCGCCGGTGGTGCTCGTCACCAAGGACATCAACATGCAACTCAAGGCCCGTGCGGTCGGCATCGAGTGTCAGGACTATCTCAACGACAAGGTCGATGTGCGCGAGGTCTCAAACTACGAGGTTCATCGTATTGAGGTCGATCCCAACGAGCTTCAGCGTTTCGCAAGCGCGGGCGAGATCGTGCTCGATGAGGACCGTTGCGCCGGCTTGGTCGTCAACGAGTACGTACTGTTGAGCGTTTGCGAAAAGCAAACGATGCCCGCGCGCCGCGTGGCCGACGGAAGATTTGTGCGGCTCAATTTCCCCGAGGCGCTCAAGATCCCCGATGGTCAGTCGCTCAAGCCGCT
>JBMTCI010000285.1:0-2171 GCA_049430745.1 Luteolibacter sp.
CGCCAGTCGGACACTTTCAAATTCTCGGGCTTCACCAGCTCGTGACACTGCCCGCACTGGGTCAGGTAAATTCCATGCCCACGCTGCAAGCGCTCGAGCGGCACTCCGCTCACCCTCGACATCTCTTCCATGGCAGGCGTGGCAGACTTGGAAAGCGAAAGGCAGGCCCCCATCGCCAAAGCCATGCCCGCAAACGCCAAGCTCCACAGGCATCTTCGAGCCAATGCGGGTATGAATCTCATCACTTCCATGGATAACGCACGGGGCGGTGATGTCAATGTGATCCAATCCGTTCACGGGAGACGAATTTCGGGTGTTGTCAGATCATGTTCCAAGCCCTAGTCTGGCCATGCTGACACTTCATGTGGAAATTTGTCATATCGCACTGGCGCGACGGCGTTGAGATCCTTCTCCTCGCGGCCTGCATCTATCAGGTTTACCGAACCTTTCGGGCCACCCGCGGAGCGCAGATCCTGGTCGGACTGATCACGATTCTCGTCTTTCTCACGCTCGTCTCAGCGCTTTTCAAATTCGAAGTGATTCAATGGATCATCACCCGCGCCGCAGCCGTGTTGGCATTCGCGTTGATCGTGATCTTTCAACCTGAACTTCGCAACGGCCTCGCCCGCCTTGGCAGCAATCGCCTCTTCTCATTTTACAGCAAACGCCAACTTGATTTCCTCGAGCGCTTCGCCGACGCGGTGATCCATCTTTCCAAAAAACGCATCGGTGCGCTCTTTGCCATTCAGCGCGACATCAGCCTCAAGGAGCAACTCGACACTGGCGTGATGCTCGACGCGAAATTTTCGCCCGAACTCGCGATGGCGGTCTTCCATCCGAATGCTCCTCTTCACGATGGCGGAATGATCATCGCCGACGATCGTGTGGCGGGAGCCGCCTGCGTGTTTCCCGTCACCGAACGCGAAATGCAAGACCGCTCGACCGGCTTGCGTCACCGCGCAGCGATCGGCCTCACCGAGCGCAGTGATGCTGTCGCCGTGGTGGTCAGCGAAGAAACCGGTGGCGTCTCGATTTGTGAAAATGGCATCCTTCTGCGCAACCTGAGCGAAAAGGTTTTTCGTGAGAAACTTGCCGAAATCTTCTTCTCCAATACTTCATCACATGACCCTGAACCTGGCCAAAAACTGGATCGCCAAGATCCTCTCGCTACTTCTGGCGATCGCGATCTGGTTTCTCGTTAAGTACGAACTCGCTGGCGGCGGTCGACTCTTCGAAAAACCTCCACGCGCGCTGATTGTCCCGGAAAAATGATCCGGGATGGACATCCGCCATGCATGTTTCATGCTCTGACCATGCCGACCGTCCATGTCGATCTCGCCGACCGCTCCTACGACATTCATGTCGCCAAGGGCGCGCTCCGTGATGCGGCAGGGTTGATCCAACTCGCGGGACTTTCCGGCCAACGCGCGGCAGTCATCAGCGATGAATCCGTAGCCAAACTTCACGCATCGACGCTGGTCGATTCGTTGAATGCCGCAGGCATTTCTCATTCCTTTCACACGGTTCCTTCCGGCGAAAGCTCGAAGTCAATGCAAGCAAGCGAATCGCTCTGCCGCGACATGATTCGCGCCGGCCATGACCGCAAGTCCTTCGTCATCGCGCTCGGTGGCGGCGTAATCGGAGACCTTGCCGGATTTGTCGCTTCGATTTTTTTCCGCGGAATTCCTTTCATCCAAATTCCAACCACCATCGTCTCGCAGGTTGATTCATCGGTCGGCGGCAAGACCGGCGTCAATGTTGCCGAAGGCAAAAACCTTCTCGGATGTTTTCATCAACCAAAGATGGTGATCATCGATCCCGAAACGCTCGTCACCTTACCTGATCGCGAGTTTCACCAAGGCTTTGCCGAAATGATCAAACACGGCGCGATCCGCGACGCGGCGATACTTGATGAGCTTGCTACGATCGACCCGCAAAGCCGCGACATCCCTGCCGAGTTGATTGCGCGCAATGTCGCCATCAAAGCGCGCATTGTCGAAAGCGACGAACACGAAACCACAGGCACACGCGCGCTGCTCAACTTTGGCCACACCATCGGCCACGGCATCGAAGCCGCCGTCCCCTACGGCGAACTCCTCCACGGTGAGGCGATTTCACTCGGCATCCGCGCCGCGCTGTGGATTTCACAACGCCATGCGGGACTCGGCAAT
>JBMTCI010000286.1:0-2167 GCA_049430745.1 Luteolibacter sp.
CGGCCGCGCAAGACGGCCAATCGCATGAAACGATATAATCTCACCCAAGTGAGCCCGTACGACAAGCGGCATTGAGCGATCAGAAGCTGAAATATCGCTCGTAAAAGAATCAGATACATATCATTTGACCCCGCAAAACCGCGAGTCGTTCAAAAAAATTTCGCTCGCATCCAAGCTTTGTGAAATTTTGCAAAAAATTCATCTTATCCGTTGATTGTTTAAAAAAAGCTACCAAAGTGCATGCACATCTCATCTCCCCCCGATGAAAATTTCTACCAACGGTTGGCGCCGTCGCTGCGGCGCGCACATGTCTTTTGCTGCGGTCACGACGTGCCTTTGCATGTTGAATCTGAATGCAGCCGCGACTGATCATCAAGCGATCCGTGCGCCACAGCATTCGAACAATCAACTCACGTTCGAATCGCTCGCCAGCCGAGGATCGGGTTGGGCCAGCGCAGCCATCCTCGGAACAGCGCTGGCAGTGAGCCTCTCAACTCTCAACAAACGCCGTCGCTCTGAGCAAAAGCATGTCGACCAAATCCGTCAACGCATCGCCGCCGATCTTCACGACGACATTGGCAGCAACCTTGGAAGCCTTTCGCTGATTGCACGCAGCGCACGCAAGGATCTGATCCGACTCGAAGGTCCCAAGGAAATCGCGCACGACCTCAGTGAAATGGAAAGCATCGCGCGCGAATGCTCACTCGCCATGCGCGACATCGTGTGGATGTGGGAGCGCAGCAACGACTCGGTTGGCGACCTGATCGAACGCATGCGTCAAACGGCCAACCGCCTTCTGCGAGAAATGCGATTCAACCTCGAGTGCCAATCCTGCGAGACCAACGCGCATCTCTCCATCGAAGCCAAGCGTCACCTCTTCCTGTTTTTCAAGGAGGCTCTTCACAACATCATGAAACATTCGCGCGCCAATCAGGTGACCGTGCGCGTCTGGGATGAGAACGACCAACTCGCCATTGAGATTGTCGACAATGGCAGCGGTTTGCCCGGCACAAACACCGGACGCACTCCCGCAATCCGCAAACTTCAGGACCGCGCACAGACGCTTCACGGACTTCTCCGCATCGCCTCCAATCGGGACCAAGGCACCCGCATCCAACTCTTCGTCAAACATTCCCACCTCATCACACAACCCGCCATATGATTGCCACTGCAGATACCAAAACCGCCAAAACCACCAAAATCTGGATCGTCGACGACCACGATGTCTTTGCCAAACAAATCGGCCGACTCATCGAATCGGAGCCCGACATGAGTTGCGCTCACCATTTCAGTTCGGCCGCCGACCTCTTCGAGAAACTTCAATTCACGCGCGATTTTCCCGATCTGCTTTTGCTCGACCTCGGCCTCCCGCGACGCAGCGGACTCGATATCCTTCCCGACATCCGCAAAATCATGCCGCACTCGAAAATCCTCGTGCTTACCGCATCCGATGATCGCGAAAAAGTCTACCGCGCCATCTGCAACGGTGCTTCCGGCTACCTGCTCAAAACTGCCGACCCCGACGACATCATCCAAGGCATCCGCGATGTCATCGACGGCACTTCCGCATTGAGTAGCCCCATTTCAAAAATGATCATCGATGGTTTTTCGCGCTATGGCCCGGTCGAGGCAATCGAACCGCTCACCTCACGCGAAGAAGATGTGCTCCACCATCTCGTGCGTGGACTCATCAAAAAGGAAATTGCCGACGAACTTTCCATCTCGCAGCACACCGTCGACATGCACCTGCGCGCAGTTTATCGCAAACTCCATGTTCGCTCTCAGACCGAAGCGGTCTCCAAGGCCCTGAGGCAAGGCATCGTCTGAATGACGCATCTGCCAATTTCTCAACCCATAAAAAAACCCCACCACGAAATGATCCGGGCGGGGTTTTTTGTTTTGATGGTTTCGAATCAGGCGATACTGGATTTTTCGGTTTCGGCTGGGACCGACTCGACGATCGTTTGGATCACAGGCTCGTCTGCAACTTCGGCCACCGACGGAGCGCTGGCTTCAGCCGAGGGCGGGATTGGTGCCAGCACGATCGGACGCGAACTGCGCTCGGGATGATCAGCCGCTTCGTTGCGCTCCTCCATCTCGCGAGCCTTGGCGCCCGAAACGGTGAGCTTGCGGCCCATGAAAGGCTGATCGTGAAGGACTTCGACGC
>JBMTCI010000287.1:0-2164 GCA_049430745.1 Luteolibacter sp.
GATCTTTTCAAGCTCATCAATGATCCGAACCCCGACCTGATGCGGATCAGGCGCGATCTCAAGATCGTTCCCGACACGATGCCGCTCGACACGCTGTTGAAATTTTTCCTGCGCGAGCATGCTCATCTTGCGATGGCGGTCGATGAGTTCGGCACGCCGGTGGGCATCGTGTTCCTCGACAACATCATGGAGGAATTGGTGGGTGACATTCAGGACGAATTCGACAACGAGCGCTCGGCATTCACGCGCGTGAACGAGGATGAGTTTGTGATTGAGGGCTCGATGACGCTCAATGATTTGGGCGGTCATGTTCCCGAGCTGGTGCTCGAAAGCGGCGAGGTCACCACCGTTGGCGGATACATTACCCAGCAGCTCGGGAGGTTCCCCGAAGTCGGTGAGACCGTCGAGATCCTCGGCTTTGAAGCACGCGTCACTAGCACGGATGGTCGCCGCGTCGGGCAAATCCACTTCCGCAAACTTCACAAGCCGGAAGACGAGGAGGAAGAGCTCTCGATAGAGGAGTGATGCGGTTTGCGGCGACCGGGTTCAGCTGGTTTTGAAAGCCCGACATGAAAAACGGCTCGGTGTTTCCACCGAACCGTTATCATGAAACCACAATGATGAAAAACGAAAGTCAGCTTAGATCAGGCCGGCTTTTTGAAGCGTCTGCAAGGCACCGTTTTTGTTGATGGTCTTGAGCGCGCGGCAGCTGAGCTTGAGGCGGACATGGCGGCCGAACTCGGGAATGAAGATGCGCTTGGTTTGAAGATTGGGGGAAATCTTGCGCTTCACGACCTTGGTGACGTGACGGCCGATACCGCCTTTTTTCTTGGCCAAACCGGAGCGGTGAATTCTGCCGCCTGAGCGGACGCTGGTTCCTCGGATGATGCAAATACGGGCCATGGCTTAAAATTGTGTTGGTTGCGGGGGCGCGAAGCATGGCCATCGGGCCGGACCCGTCAAGACGAAACCTGTGCCAAAATCATGAATTTTACGATTTTTGCCGACCAATGCGTCTGAGCCAGCGCTCGACATCCCGAAAAATGGCCTCTTTTTTCTCATCATACATCAGCAGATGATAGGCATTTGGGTAGTTGCGATAAAGCGTCGGGGTCTCTGATGGGATGCGGGCCACAAAGCCCCTAACATCGGAGTCGTTGTTGAAAAAATCCTTACCCCCGTGCAGCACCAGCACCGGCTTGCGAAAAGTGGCAGCGCAGTCGTTCATGCCATTGATGTGAGAGGTCAGGGCGCCGATCAGGCGCAGCGTGTGCTGCTCGATGTGGTAAGGATTTTTTGCCGCCTGTTCCGCATGATGCGATTTTTGCGTCATTTGCACATCTTGGCCCCCCGCGAGCACATCGAGTGAGATGCGTGCGAGCGGCAGTGTGGTTGCTGCAATTTGCACCAGGCCTGGCGTCCATGCCGGAATGTCGTCGCGGAAACGCACGATGGGCGATGAAAGGATCAAGCCATCGCAAGGTGGCTGATCCGACGGAGCTTGCCGCCAAGCGTGCGCGGCGATCAATGCACCCATGCTTTCGCCAAACCAGACGACTTTTGCCTCCGGATGACGCTCGCGCACGAGACTCGTGAACGCAAAGAGGTCTCGATACCAATCGCGCGGATCGCCAATGTCACCGCGGCGGGCATGGATCGGGTCACTGCCCTGACCGCGGATCTCGTACGCATAGAGCGCGGAGGTCGGCTGATGTTTCAGCAGGTGTTGACCGAGATTGTTGTAATCGATCGAGGCTCCACAAAACCCATGGATCCCAATCACGACCACCTCGGGTTCGTGCTTTTCGGAAATCCATTTGCGATAGCCAAAAGTTTCGCCCTTGGCACCGGCGGTCGTTGGATTTTGGGTCATGACCGGGCCCGACGCGCAAGCACCGAGGCACAAAGCAATCGCCGAGGTGACAATCACGCGAAATGCCGCAGACACTCCCTCAGTCATGCCAACAGCTTCGCCAACTTCCATCAACATGGCAATGCCGCAGCCATGCGTCGGTGCTGATTTGAATCAGCGAAATCAGTGGTCGTTTTCCAGCGTGCGGCGGCGACCGGTGATCGCCGCCACACCAGTGGGATCAGCTTGCTGGGTCTTCGCTGGGAGCTTGTTCGCTCTCTTCACCATCGGCACTGGCGGCTCCATCGGCAT
>JBMTCI010000288.1:0-2150 GCA_049430745.1 Luteolibacter sp.
GGTGATGCTAGGGCATGGCCTTGCGAGGGCAAGCCGAATGGGGTCGGAATCCTTGTGCGAGCGGCACAAAAAGGGCCGGCGGATTGAGTTCCGCCGACCCGTGTGTGGATTTCTGTCAAGCTCTCGCCAGCGCGATCACTTGTGGAGGATTTTCGGCACCATCGGCGCGCGCAGGCGGTGGGACTGCGGGAAGTCCGAGCCGAGCAGCGGGCGGCAGTAGTTGAGGAAGTCCTCGGTGACGCCGTTGGCATCGGCGTTGATGAAATTGTCGGGCATGTGGCGGGTTTTGCCTGCGACCTTGTCGATGGCCACGAGTTCGTAATCGACGCTGTAGTTGAGCACAGGGCGGCGGATCGCAATCGAGCCGTCGACATTGTCCCACATCGCAAACTGCACGGCCTTTTCACCAACCTCGCGGGCCTCATGGGCGTCGCGGTCGGAGCGGCATCCGATGAAGCAACGCTGAAGATAGCCATAAGTATCCGAGCGCACGCGCTTGAGCTTGAGGCCGTCCTTGATTGTTTGCGAAAGCAGGTCGCCGAGGGCGCCCGTGCCGGAAAGTTGAAGGTTGCCATGAGCATCGCGCTCTTCGCCCATCAATTTGGTGATCATCGGTGTGCCGTCTTTGTCGGAAATGCCTTCCGAAACTGCAATCGTGCACATGCCGTACTTCGAGTACGCACGATCGACATCGGCGAGGAATTTCTCGGTGTCGAAGGCGCGCTCAGGCACATAGACAAGGTGCGGACCATCGTCGTAATACTTGCGGCCGAGGGCAGATGAGGCGGTGAGGAAGCCGGCGTGACGACCCATCACGACACCGATGTAAACGCCTTTGAGAGCGCGGTTGTCGAGGTTCACACCAGTGAAGGCTTGGGCAACGAATCGTGCTGCCGAACCGAAGCCCGGGCAGTGGTCGTTTTCCATCAGATCGTTATCGATCGTCTTGGGAATGTGGATCGCGCGCAGCTCGTAGTTGGCCTGCTTGGCTTGTTCGTTGACGATGCGGACGGTGTCGGACGAATCGTTTCCGCCGACATAGAAGAAGTAGCGGATGTCGTGGGCCTGCATGACCTTGAACATGCGGGCGCAGTATTCTTCATCAGGTTTGTCGCGGGTTGAAAGGAGACCGGACGATGGGGTGTCGGCAACCTGCTCGAGGTTGTGAGTGGTCTCGCGGGTGAGGTCGACGAAGTTTTCCTCAATGATTCCGCGCACACCGTGGACGGCACCGTAGATTGAGGTGACTTGGGTGAATTTGCGGGCTTCGAGGGCAACGCCGACGACGCTTTGGTTGATGACGGGGGTGGGGCCGCCGCCTTGGGCGACGAGTACTTTTCCTTCTAGACGGCTCATGCGGCGCGAAGAATTAACGATCCGGGCTCAGATGCAAGCCCTGAAAATTCATTGCAACGAAATCGGCAATCTGTGGTTCAATCGGGAGTTCACATTCAAATTCATGAAAAATCCGTGGAAGTTTGCTCTCTTGGTTCTGGTAGTTGGCGCGCTCGGTGGTTTTCTTGCTGGGCTGAACATGCGTCCGGAGGGCGACACGGCGAGCGGCACCGATGGGCAGGAATCGAATGAGCGCCGCGTGAGCGGTGGAAAAAACAATCAGTCAACGAGGCATGAATCATCCGCTGCGTCACGGGAAACCAAGCGTACCAAGCGGACAGCAAACATCGCGCAAATCAGTGGCATGCCGGGCAGCATGGAGCGAGTGCAGGCGATGCTCGATTTTTATGCGGATTTGAGTCCGTCGCAATTTGAACGCGAGGCAAGCAAGTTGGATCAACTCCCCGCGAACGAACGCATTCTCGCATCGTTTTTGTTGTTTGGGCGGTGGGCGGAATCCGATCCGACTGCAGCGATGAACTTTTCCGGCTCGATGGGTTTTGGCGGAATGTTTATGAAGCCGACGATTCTCCAAGGTTGGGCGAGTATTGATCCGGCGAGCGCGGCGGCGTACCTGGCTGCGAATCCGCGTGAGTTTTCGATGATGGGTTTCGGTGGCCCGGGAAGAGGGCTCGGCGGGGCATCGATCATTGGCTCCGAATGGGCGCGTCGGGATCCTGCCGCGGCAATGGCATGGGCTGCCTCCTTGAAAGAGGATCGCGCGGATGCGATCGGGGCGGTGTTGGGAGAAGTGG
>JBMTCI010000289.1:0-2146 GCA_049430745.1 Luteolibacter sp.
GAATAGGCAAAGTCGATGTCGCCGCGTTTCTCAAGCCGCTCCCATTCGGTTTCCGAAAGGAAAGAGCGGGCGAGTTTTTCCGCTTGTTCTGGGGCTAGCGGAGCATGGTCATCCCAAATTGGCGAAAGGGTGCCGAAGCGTCTCCATGCAGGTGGATAACCGGTGGCGAGGTGAACATCCGAGCAGTCGTACTCTCGGCCGATTTTAAGGTATTCGTCAACGTGTTCGAGGACCTGATGGGAGGACATGGGTCGTGTTGTAAAGGGCTGGGTTTGTGTCGCTTTCGCGATGGGTTTCCTGATTGGAGAGAATGGATGTGGTGATGCGTTGGGTCAGCCACTTTTTGAGGGCGTCGCCGAGCCAGATTTTCAACAGCGGACGGGCAGTGGTCAAGGTGAGACCAAGCAAAGTTCCAAGGACACCGCGTGATTTTTCCGCGCGTGCGGATTTTTTGCGACGAAAGATCATGCTCGCGGCGAGGCCGGAAACGATGGATCCCGCGAGCCACATCGCGGGCTTGTCATGCAGCGAATGGCGAATGCGCGCCGGCACATCGAGCTTTTCGCGTAGCGCGTTGGCATCGTGCGTGAGTCGCGAGCGTGCGGCGGCGCTGAGCCGGATCAGGCGTTCGATTTCGGATGTTTCTGCAGATTTTCGATCCATTCGCGATCTCGTTGAAATTCGGCACGGGTCACCGGAAAAAGCGGTGCGTGGCCTGATGATTTGCGCAGGAGGATGACGGCGCCGACGATGTGCATCGCGCCGATGGCAAGTGCGGTCCAAAACCACGGCCAACCTGCGAAGTGGGACAGAGCACCGATGCCGCCTGCGAGGAGCAATGACCAACCAAAGGTGATGCAGAGTACCGCAGCAATAACACGCGCCACTTTGTTCGAGCCTTTGCGCGCCGCGTCCTTGGCCTCAAGTTGGATCAACTCGGCACGCGTGCTGACGATCGCGAGCAAGGCCTCAATCCAAGTCGACGGGCCATGCGATGCGTCGCGGCCTTCGGGCACGGTCGATGAGTGAGGGTCTAGCATGAAAGGTGACGAATGGGCGGCTCATGGCGGATGGGCAAGATGATGCCATCAGCCGATGCGAATTCTCGGCGCTGCGACGCGAGTTGAAATCAGCGGCGCGTGATGAGGCCAATGAGGAATCCAACACCGAGAGCACCCAACACGCACTTGGTGGGATTTTGGCGAATGTAATCCTCGGCGGTCGAGTGAAGCTCCTGCGCTTTCTCGCGCGTTTCTTGCCAATGTTCGCTGGCCGATTCGCGGAAGTGTTTGGATTTTTCCGCAGCGCTTTGGCGCAATTGCTGGGCGGATTCGAGCGCACGATCTTTGAGTGCGGCGGCTCTGGATTCGGCGGTGTGTACAAACTCGCGAGCGCGTTCACCAGCGGCGGCGCGGAGATCATTGGCGGCTTGAGAGATCGAGGGAGCGCCAGTCGGGGCGGGGTGGTTGAGAGATGAAGCGGAATCAGTCATGGCTTTGTTCGTTGGAATGGCAGGGGCCCGGAGGGATGTCCTGAGAGGGAATCATCGCATTTTTGTCGCGCGGCGCAAGAAAGCATCTTGGGATTTCTGCCAGCCGGCGCGTGATTTTTGAGGCCTTACGCGAAAAAACCTATTCGAGCGGGCCGATGCCGATGAGGTCGCGGTCTTCCTTGGCGGCTTCGATGAAGGTTCGATCCATCGAAATCGCCTGTTTCAGGTGACTGCGGGCGCGCTTCTCCTCGCCAAGCGTCCAGAGGTAGCAAGCGAGGTTGTAGTGGAAAATGGCCATTTCGAAGAGGCTTTTGGGTCCCTTGAGCAGCCAGTTGCAGGCGGCTAGCGTGTCGCCGGTTTCGTGAAGGCAAAATGCGGCGCGAAGGAAAAACACTGGTTCGTCCTTGGCGACGAGGCAAAGCAATCGGGCGGTGTCCGACGCGCGGTTCCAACACTCGTCCTGCATTTGCGCCGCGAGCCTGATCTCCAAGACCTGACGCTTTTTCTGCACCTCGGCCGGCAGATCGTTGAGCTCTGCCAACGCCTCATCAGCCAAGCCCAATTCCAGCCAGCCAGTGGCTGCTTGCAGCGTCGCGTGCAAATTCATCGCGGGGAACTTTAGGTCGTGAGTCGGAGAGATAAAGGTTAATTGTT
>JBMTCI010000290.1:0-2144 GCA_049430745.1 Luteolibacter sp.
GTAAACCGTCACGAGCACGATCCGGATCTCGGTCAAGTGGTCACGCGCGAGCGGATGCTCCAAGACATCCGCGTGATGAAACAGCACAACATCAATACAGTCCGCAACAGCCATTACCCAAACATTCCAGCTTGGTACGCGCTTTGCGATGAGTACGGTCTCTATGTCATCGACGAAGCCAACATCGAAAGTCACGGCATGGGCTATGGCGCGGAGTCGCTCGCCAAGCAACCCGAGTGGGCGGCCGCGCACATGAACCGCACGGTGCGCATGCTCGAGCGAAACAAAAACCATCCGTCGATCATCATCTGGTCACTCGGAAATGAAGGCGGCGATGGACCAAATTTCGAAGCCACCTCGGCTTGGATCAAACAACGCGACGCCAGCCGTCCCGTGCACTACGAACAAGCCAAGGAACTCCCGCACACCGACATCGTCTGCCCGATGTATGCAAGGCCTTGGCATTTGAAGGAGTATTCCTCAAAGCCGCAAACGCGTCCGTTCATTTTATGCGAATACCAACACGCGATGGGCAACAGCTGCGGCGGCATGTGGGATTACTGGAACCTCATTTACACGCAGCCCTATCTTCAAGGCGGATCCATCTGGGATTGGGTGGATCAAGGCATTCGCCAATCGCAAAAGCGTCCAAATCAAAATCGCTACTGGCCAGTGAAACCAGGCGAGCCGACCTTCTGGAGCTACGGCGGCGACTTCGGACCAAAAGATGTGCCGAGCGATGACAACTTTTGCTGCAATGGCTTGGTGTCGGCCGATCGCACGCCAAAGCCGCCGCTACTTGAGGTGAAACATGTGTATCAATACATCCATTGCAAACCCGTCGATCTCGCGGCTCGCAAAATCGAAGTAAAGAACTGGCACGACTTCACCAACCTCAAGGACATCGCCACGATCGAGTGGCGCCTGACCGGTGACGGTCGCCTGCTTGAATCAGGCACCATGGACGCGCCCGACCTCGCGCCGTATGCGACAACGACGCTCACCGTACCAGCGAAGTCATTCGAAGCCGCGCCCGGCGTTGAATATTTCATCGAACTCAGCTTCCGCCTGAAAAATGATGCCCCTTGGGCTGAGCGCGGACACGAGTTGGCGTGGGATCAATTCAAACTGCCCGACAGCGCGCCAGCCGTGGTGACCAAGCCCGACTCGTTTCCAAAATTGGAAGTCGAGCAAAACGATGCGCAAGCTGTGGTGCGCAGTCGCGATTTTGTCGTCACCTTCGACAAGAAGGCAGGCGCGCTTACTTCATGGAAAGCCAATGGCGTTGAGTTGATTGAATCGCCGTTGCGCCCGGATTTCTGGCGCGCACCGATCGACAACGAACGCGGCCGCTTGATGCATCTCGACCACATCAAGGACAGTCATGTGTTTGAGTCGGACAACTACAAGCACCTGAGAAATCTGCCCAAGACCCAAGGCATCTGGCGCGAGGCTCACAAGAACGCGACACTCGAATCGTTCGAGGTCAAAGTGGTGGCGGATCATCAAATCACGGTGATCGCCCAACACGCCTTGCCATCGGTGCAAGCGACTTGGCAAACGACTTACAGCATCTTCGGCAATGGCGAGATCTCTATCGCGGCGCAGTTTAATCCAAAGGACAAGGAGCTGCCGCGCATTCCGCGCATGGGCATGCAAATGGTCATGCCTGCGGGATTTGAACGCATCGAATGGTTCGGCCCCGGCGAGCACGAAACTTACTGCGATCGCAAAGACGCAAGATTCGGTCGCTATCAAGGACTCGTGCGCGATCAGTTGTGCGAGGACTATGTCGAGCCCGGCGACAGCGGCAACAAGGTCGAGGTGCGCTGGTTGGCACTGACCAACAAGGAAGGCACCGGCCTGCTGGCAATCGGCGAAGCTTTGTTGAGCGCAAATGCCCTGCACCACACCACCGACGATCTTCAAACCGCCAAGCATCCCTACCAACTTCCGCAGCGTGACATCACGGTCGTGAATCTCGACCTCAAGTCGCAAGGCGTTGGTGGTGACAACAGCTGGGGCGCGTGGCCGCACGATCCATGCTTGATCCCAGTCGAATCACAAGGTTACCGCTTCCGACTCATGCCAATCACGAGCAAGGACGATCCGGGCAAGCTGGCTCGGGTGCAGATTGCAAAACC
>JBMTCI010000291.1:0-2139 GCA_049430745.1 Luteolibacter sp.
CGAGAAGAACCGTGTCGCTCGAGGTCGGAGAGAATCGCTCGCTCGAGCCGCGGGCCATTGCCCAGAACCAATGGACGGCGGTCAGCGACGAAGGATACCGTCGTGATGGTAACGGCCAATACCGTGGGGCGGGTGTGGCGATTCCGGTCTTTTCTCTGCGCAGTGAAAAGGGATTGGGCGTGGGGGAATTTGCCGATCTCAAGGACTTCGCCGACTGGGCGTCGCATACGGGACTCAAGTTGATCCAAATTTTACCGATCAACGACACCACTTCGTCGCATGATTGGACTGACTCGTACCCGTATTCAGCCATCAGCGTTGATGCCTTGCATCCGATCTACCTGCGGATCGACGATCTCGGCTACGCGATGCCGGCCGACTTCGCAAAGGAACTCAAGGACGCGCGTGAAAAATTGAACGCACTCGCGCAGGTCGATTACGAAGCGGTGATGTCGACCAAGACGCGCTTGCTGAAGCGAATTTTCGACAAGCACGCAAAGGCCATCACCGCATCGTCGGGCTTCAAAAGTTTCCTCGATGAGAACCGTCATTGGGTGCTTCCGTACGCCGTATTTTGCGTCAAGCGTGACCATTTCGGCACGGCTGACTTTTCTCAGTGGGGTGAGTGGTCGGTATTCGATGCAAAAAAGGTCGAGGCACTGGCAATCACTTCCCACGCTGAATGGCCGGAGGTTTCCTATCACATTTGGTTGCAGTACGAACTCGACCGTCAGCTCTCGGATGCAGTCGCGCACTTGCATTCCAAAGGTGTTGCTTTGAAGGGCGACCTGCCGATCGGGATTGACCGTCAGTCAGTCGACGCGTGGTCGGCTCCGCATCTTTTCAAGATGGACGCTCAGGCGGGCGCTCCGCCGGATGCCTTTGCGATCAAAGGGCAAAACTGGGGATTTCCGACTTACAATTGGGAGGTCATGCGCCGCGATGGTTACGCATGGTGGCGTTCACGCTTTGAGCGGCTCAGCCGTTATTTCGATGCCTATCGCATCGATCACATCCTCGGTTTTTTCCGCATCTGGCAGGTGCCATACGAGCAGGTCGAAGGCATCATGGGGTGGTTTGATCCGGCGATGCCGGTGCACATCGACGAGATCCGCGGACGCGGCATTCCGTTCGATCATGAGCGTTACTGCAGGCCCTACATTCGTGAGCATTTCCTGTGGGAAAAATTTGGCGATCAGATCGGGGCAGCAAAAGACGCCTATCTGGACGATTGCGGTTACGGAGTCTATCGACTCAAGGAGCATGTTTCGACGCAGCGCAAGATCGTCGATCACTTCGCGTCGCTGAAAGACGGCGATGAGGGAGCGAGGCAAAGGCTATGCCAGGGCCTCTTGGATTGTGCGAGCGAGGTCTTGTTGCTCGAGGTGCCAGGTTCTGATGGCACGCAGTTTCATCCTCGTTGCTCGATGCAGATGACGCGTTCATATCAGGAACTCGATGGCAACGCGAAGTGGCGGATCGAGGATCTGTATGTCGATTATTTTTATCGTCGTCAGGAAGGATTCTGGCAGGCGCGGGGATATGAAAAATTGCCAGCGATGAGAAAGGCCAGTCGCATGCTGCTGTGCGGTGAGGATCTTGGCATGGTGCCCGCCTGTGTGCCGGGCGTGATGCGAGAGCTCGGCATTCTTTCATTGGAAATTCAACGCATGCCGAAATCATCCGATACGGAATTCACCGATCCTGCCTGGGCTCCGTATCTGAGCGTTGTGAGTCCCTCGACTCACGACATGCCGACACTGCGCGGATGGTGGCGGGAGAACATGCATATGAGCGGTCAGTTTGCGTGGAAGATGCTCGGCGTCGCATTCCCGCCGACCGAGCTTCCGGGTGATCTCGCGGGGCGCATCATTGAACAACACCTTCACTCGCCAGCGATGTGGGCAATTTTCCCGCTGCAGGATCTGCTGGCCATGGACGAGCAACTTCGAAATCCCGATGTCGACATCGAGCGGATCAACGTGCCAGCGATCATGCCCTATTACTGGAGATACCGCATGCATCTGGGACTCCATGACCTCGCAAAGGCGGATGAATTTAATGCTAGGATCAGGGAAATGATCGGCATTTCGGGGCGCTGATCAGACGAAAATTTCCTTGAGGATGCCTTGACCATGC
>JBMTCI010000292.1:0-2114 GCA_049430745.1 Luteolibacter sp.
TTTTCTGGTTGCTATCGAATGTCAGGAAGCGATCCGCTTTCAAAACCAGCGCGCTAGCCACATGAAGAATATCGAAACCTCGATGCCCGCCTTTCAATGTATATTTGGCTGAAAGTCTTTTTGCCTCGTGCATCACATCGGCAAGATTGCAAACATGCACTTGGAGGCGGCCACTCGCGCGGTCTGCCTCGAAATCGGCCCAATACAAAGCTGCTTCGCCAGACGAGATCACCTTTCGAAATTCGGCAAATCTCAATGCATTGCCCAATTCGTATTCATTCAGCGAGGTGATAGCCAATGCCTTGCGCTGGGATTTCATCAATGCCAGAGCGCGCGGCGTGTGATGATCGTTGCTGTAAAGCGCGAAGAGGAAGCTGGTGTCCGCGCAAGTTACCATTTGCCTGATGCCTCATGAATGATATCCGCAGAGGCTTTGGCCGTCAGCGCTCGGGACTTGATGCGATTCCTTTTCACGGCAGGGCTCTCTGACCATTTCACTTTTTCAGCAGCCGTACCCTGCTCGGGGACCAGTCGGGCAATGGCTTTGCCTCTTTGTGTGATGATGACTTCTTCACCCGCTCCGATCCAGCTTAGGAGACTGGTGTAACGGTTTCTCAAGTCCCTGACGCTCGCTGTTTTCATGTTGCTACATTATTGGAGCACATGGGAGATGTCAAGCCGCTGGGGACATTTTGACGATTCACTCGCTGTCCTTTGGCAATGAGCGGATGACGCTATCGGGCAAGGTGTTGTTGCCGAGCCAAGCGTTGGCGGCAGCGGCATCGCGACGGATCCATGCGCCAACGGTGCGGCGGTACATTTCGTTGCGCCGCTCTTCATCGTCGATGCGCGCCACTTCGCCGATGGCTACAGCAGGGTCTTGATCGAACGAGTGCCAGATGAAATTGCTCACCGTGTAATCATCGACCTCTTGGGGATACTGATCCATCAACGCAATCGCGTCGCTCGGAGTGCTAAGTGCGAAATGCCGCACCAGTCCCCGCAGTGCGTCACTGCGAATTTCGCCACTAGGCAGTGTGCCAAGCGCGCGCTGAGCTGCAGTTTCATCCTGCTTGGCCCAGATGCCGAAGATGTCATCAAGGCGGCGATCAAGCGCCTCACCGGGATTTGCCATGAGCCAATCGACTGTGCCGGCAGGATCCGTTTTTGCCATCGCTTCAGCCGTGCGAAGCGCGGCCCCATTGCGCAGAGCATCATCATCGATCGATGCGATCCACGACCGCGTCGCCTCGTTGCCCGTGACAAGCAAGTGCGGCAAAAGGGCATCCAAGGCCTCGCCGCGCTCGACGCTTCGCGGCATCGACTTCAAAAGCTTGCTTGCGCCTTCAACATCCGTCGCCGCAATCCCGCGAATGACTCCGACGAGCCATGGATTTGCCTCATCGCCTTGATGATTTTCTTGCGCCCAGCGCAGCGCGGCGGCGGGGTCTTCCGTCGCCCAAGTCGACAAAATCGTGTTCGCCGCAAACGCGCTGCCGGTCTTGGCTTTCGCATAAGTCAGAGCTGCAAGCGGATCGACCTTAGCCCACGCGGCGAGCATGAGTCGATATTCGCCGAGTCGCTCTTCGGTGATGCCCATGGAGCGGAAATGATCGACGACGCTTTCAAAATCCTCGGGCGCAAGCCGATCGAGGAACGCCAGCAATGCACGATTGCGATCGAACGGATTTTCACCAAGCACGATTGACTCAAGCCTTGGAAGTGTTTGCGTGTGGGATTCGGCAATGGAAGCCTGACGCCCGCTGCGGGCACTTGCTGATGCCGCTGGTGCGTCTGCTTTTGGTGCAAGACCTTTCCGCTCGACAGGTTTTTCCTCTGCCGCGACTGCACTTTCATTCTGTGACATCCGCGTGAGACGACCTGCTTCAAAGGCAGCCAACGCGGTGACCATGAATGCGGCAGCTGTGAGGATCGGCTTATTCTTCATCGGTGCGGTGATTGGATGCCATCAAGCATTCCATCAATTGCGCCCGCCGCCAGTGGAAAAATTCCGGTATATTTGGTTAGATTCCAGAGTGGCGCTTGCCGCCGCCATCGGTGCTGAGGAAACGATAATACACCTCGAGCATCAGCGTGCAGAGCACCGTGCGATA
>JBMTCI010000293.1:0-2111 GCA_049430745.1 Luteolibacter sp.
TCGTGCGCCGCCGCGACCTGCGTCAGCCCATTTCCCGATCCATTTCCAACATCGAAGGAAAGAAAATTTCGGCCGTGCGACGAAGGTCGAAGTACCTGTTGCTCGAGATTGAAGGAGCGGGAACCTTGCTCATTCATCTCGGCATGTCCGGCAGTCTTCGCGTCATCTCGCCAGCGGATGCGTGGAAGACACACGACCATGTCGGCATCACGCTCGCGAATGGCAAACAGCTGCGCTTTCATGATCCGCGCCGATTCGGATTGGTGCTCTTGCTGCGAGGTGATCCGATGGCACATGAATTGTTAAAACACCTCGGGCCTGAGCCATTGGAATCTGGCTTCACGGCCGAGCACCTGCAGGATGCTTGCGCCAAACGCTCGGCAGCGATCAAGCTCGTGATCATGGATGCCAAAGTGGTGGTTGGCGTTGGCAATATCTATGCTTCCGAGGCGTTGTTTCGCGCGGGCATTTTGCCACGGGCCAAAGCCAATCGTATTTCGAAGCCACGCCTCGCCAAACTTGTGCAAGCGATTCGCGAGGTGCTGAGCGATGCGATTGCCGAGGGCGGAACAACCCTGCGAGATTTCCTTCATTCGGATGGCGAGCCCGGGTATTTCCGACAAAAACTTTTCGTTTACGAACGCAAAGGCGAGCCATGCCGTGTTTGCGGAACTCCGATTCGCCATGCCGTGATGGGTCAGCGATCAACCTACTGGTGCCCGAAGTGCCAGAAGTGATTGGATCGACAATCGTTGTTTAAAAAAGCGGTTCACATTTCGGGTTTTTGAGCCAAAGTTTTGCTGCATGAAATTTCTCCGATTGGCGCATGTGATGAGTTTGATGGTCTGGCTGAGCTCTGTGCAATGCAAGCGGGCCGAGAGCACTGCTGAACCAACGACGAAGTCGGCAGAGCCAGCGGGAATGGTCAAGATTGAGGGTGGCGAGTTTCTGATGGGCAGCGATGAGCCTTACAGTCAGGAGAACGAACGGCCTGCGGTGAAGGTGAAGGTTGGTGGTTTTTGGATGGATCAGCATACGGTCACTAACGTGCAGTTTCGCAAGTTTGTGGAAGCGACGGGGTACAAGACGACCGCCGAGAGGCCGCTCAATTGGGAGGAGATGAAAAAACAGGTCGCGCCCGGCACGCCGAAGCCGCCTGATGAAATGTTTCAGCCCGGTTCGCTGGTTTTTTCGCCAACTGATGGACCTGTCGATCTGACTCAATTTGATCAGTGGTGGCGATGGACACCCGGTGCGAGCTGGCAGCATCCCGAAGGACCGCAGAGCAATCTCGAGGGTCGGGATCAGCATCCCGTGGTGCATGTCTCGTGGGACGATGCCAACGCCTATGCCAAGTGGGCGGGCAAGCGATTGCCGACCGAAGCTGAATGGGAGTTTGCCGCGCGCGCAGGGCTTGAAAGTAAACGCTACGGATGGGGCGATGAGTTCATGCGCGATGGCAAATTCATGGCCAACACATGGACTGGAAATTTTCCCTATCGAAACACTAAGGAAGACGGCTATGCAGGCACCGCGCCGGTGATGACCTATCCCGCGAATGCTTACGGACTGTATGACATGGCCGGAAATGTGTGGCACTGGGTGAGCGATTGGTACCGACCCGACACCCATGCGCGCAGCAAACTCGAAGGTTGCTGCGAAAATCCGCAAGGACCGAAGTCGAGTTACAACCCAGGAGAACCTTATCAAACGCAAGAACGCGTGCTTAAAGGTGGCTCATTTTTGTGCGCTCCCAATTACTGCGAAAGCTATCGTCCCAGTGCCCGTCGTGGGGTCTCGCCTGATACGGGCAGCAGCCACACCGGCTTTCGCTGCGTGAAGGATTTGTAATAGCCCTTGCGCATAAACAAAAGCTAGTCGACGCGTGATGGTCGACTGGCTTGAGTGAAATCGCTCGTCGCGTCAAATCCCCGCTGGAGGGGGATTATGGGATCAGCGCAGCAGCGCGAGGATAGGTTGTGGCCAGAAGCCGAAGACCAGTGTCGCGATGGTGAGTGTCGCGACGCAGAGCTTGCTGATGACAGGGAGCGTGACAGGGATCGGGTTGCCATCGTGTGTCCACCACATCGCTTTGATCGTGCCGAAGTAGT
>JBMTCI010000294.1:0-2108 GCA_049430745.1 Luteolibacter sp.
CGAAAAACGAAAGTCGTCGGAAAATTTGTCGAGTTCTACGGACCCGGAGCGAAAGCGCTCTCACTGCCCGATCGCGCCACCATCGCCAACATGGCACCCGAATACGGCGCAACGATGGGCTTCTTCGGCATCGACGAAATCACCACCGGCTATCTCGCCGGCACCGGACGCTCACCCGAACTCTGCAAGACGGTCGAAAATTATTACAAGGCCCAAGGGCTTTGGGGCATCCCAACCGAGAAGGAAGCTCTGGAGTTTTCGCAAGTGGTGGAAATCGATCTTTCAAAGGTGAAACCCGGCGTCGCCGGACCCAAGCGCCCACAAGACCGCATCGAACTCGATTCGCTCAAATCAAAGTGGGCCTCACTGCTCACCGGTCCCGCACCTGATGGCTACAATAAGCAACCAGCCGCAGGTTCAAGCGATCCACTTTCACTTCCATCGACTCTCGACAGCATTCCCGATGACGCCACCAGTGCCACTCGCGCGCTCGGTGCTGAAGTCGGCATCGTCACCGAAAACAGCGATGCACCCGCTTACCCGCTTTGGGAGGTCAGCGTCGACAGCAAGGGCGGCATCAAGGACACGATCACTCACGGCTCGGTGCTCATCGCGGCGATCACATCCTGCACGAACACCTCGAACCCAAGCGTGATGCTTGCCGCGGGCCTGCTTGCGAAAAAGGCAAACGCCAAAGGCCTCACGGTGAAGCCTTCGGTGAAAACCTCTCTCGGCCCGGGCTCGCGTGTGGTCACCGATTACCTCAACAAAACCGGCCTTCAGGCAGAACTCGACAAGCTCGGCTTCCAAACGGTCGGCTACGGTTGCACGACCTGCATCGGCAACTCGGGTCCACTCGATGCCGGCATCGAAGATGTGGTGAAATCGGAAGACATCATCGCCGCCTCGGTCCTCTCGGGTAACCGCAACTTCGAAGCTCGCGTCCATCAATCGATCAAAGCCAATTTCCTGATGTCGCCACCGCTCGTCGTCGCTTTCGCAATCGCCGGCACAGTCGATATCGACATGGAAAATGAACCTCTCGGTTTCGGCTCCGATGGTCAGCCCGTTTTCCTCCACGACATCTGGCCAAGCTCGGCCGAAATCGAGGCGGCGATGAATTCGTCGCTAAAACCAGATGTGTTCCAACGCCTCTACACCGGCTTCGCCGATCAAAACCCGAAGTGGAATGGCATCAAGTCCTCCACCGGCAATGTCTATGAGTGGGATCGCCAATCGACCTACATCCAAGAGCCACCGTTCTTCGACGGCTTCACACCAACACCGCGCGACATCACCGAAATCATCGGCGCAAAACCGCTCGGCATCTTCGGTGACTCAGTCACGACGGACCACATCTCGCCCGCAGGCGCGATCAAGAAGGACAGCCCGGCCGGACGCTACCTCGTGGAAAACAAAGTCGAGTTCGCCGACTTCAACTCCTACGGTTCACGCCGTGGCAATGACCGCGTGATGACCCGCGGCACTTTTGCCAATGTCCGCATCAAAAACCTCATGGTGCCCGGCACCGAAGGTGGCGTCACCAAGATCAATGGTGAAACGCAAGCGATCTACGACGCCGCCGCGGTTTATCAAAAGTCGAACACCCCAACCATCATCATCGGTGGTGAAGATTATGGCATGGGCTCGAGTCGCGACTGGGCCGCCAAAGGCACCAACCTACTCGGCGTGAAGGCCGTGATCACGAAATCCTTCGAACGCATCCACCGCTCGAACCTCGTCGGCATGGGCGTGCTTCCTTGCAATTTCGTGAACAAGGCGGACTACGACAAAGTGAAGGATCTCGCCGATGCGAGCTTCGACTTGGTCGGCATCAACAACGACCTCAAGCCACAGCAGCAAGCGACACTGCGCGTGCACAAGGCCGATGGCAGCTCCTTCGATGTACCAGTCGTCGTGCGCATCGATACGCCCGTCGAGAAGGATTACTACCGCGCCGGCGGCATCCTTCCCTATGTGCTCGCGCAGATCCTTGCCTGATCTCGCAAAGGTCACGCAAGCATCCACATTTTGCCCAACAACAAATTACAGGAAATTTTTGCCCGCAGGTTTCGCTCGCTTCTTTGCGGAGATCCCAGCGGCAACCC
>JBMTCI010000295.1:0-2094 GCA_049430745.1 Luteolibacter sp.
AATGGTCATCGGGCGGATGACCGACAACTCCCACGAGGTAGCGTTTGACCACAGAACCGTCGATGAATTGACGCTGCAAAACCCGACAAAAAAGCCTTGTTCGGGCAAACAAGACGAGACCACTCGTGTTGGAGTCGAGTCGATGCACTGGACGCGGCACATGCGGAGCGCAGGCAAGATTGAGCAAATGCTGAAGCGTGTTGCGGTGGTATCGGCCACTCGCATGCATCGGTAATGGAGCTGGCTTGTTCACAAGCATCAGCGCCTCATCGAGATGCAAGATGCGGATGTCGGTCGCGACATCAGGTTCGGCTTGCGGCGGAAAAATTTGCAGAATTCGCTCCCCTGCGCGAACCACATGATCCTTGCCACGGATTTTGCCACCATAATTCACGAAGCGTCCCGCGTCGCAGCGCGCTTCCCACTCGCCTCGCTCAATCTGCGGAAACAAGATCGTCAGTGCATCGAGGAGTGTGTGACGATCGAGTGCTGCGGGGATGTTCACGGGTCTGCGGTTTTCCTGTGCGACTGATCCGGGCAAAGGCGAGCTGACCATCCTTAGTTGATTCTCCAAAGCTTCGATTTCTTCGGCCATGCGTTGTGGCTCGCTTTTGTGGCAATAAGGGCAGCTTTTTCCCTGCACGAAGCGTGGATCTTCCTGATCATGGTCATCGAGCGGTGCAAGGCAGGCGTAACAAACCGCGTGACCCGACTCGCGCAGCGCGGGATCGACCCCGACCCTTTGATCAAAGACGAAACAATCCCCGTCGTAGTGCTCTCCGCCGCATTCCTCGAAGTATTTCAGAATGCCACCATCGAGTTGGTGAATCTCCTTGAAGCCTTCCATCTCCATGAATGGCCCGGCTTTTTCGCAGCGAATGCCGCCAGTGCAAAACATCACGATCGGCTGATTTTTCAGCTCTTCGGGAAGTTGACGCACGGCGTCGGGAAATTCCCTAAAGGTGCGGATCTTCGGATCGATCGCTCCCTTGAAAGTACCGAGCTTGACCTCGTAATCGTTGCGCGTGTCGAGCAAAGTCACGGGCCTTCCTTCATCGAGCCAGCACTTGAGTTCTTTCGGCGAAAGTTTCGGCGAGGTGTATGTGCCCGGACGCACGCCTTCTACGCCAAAGGAGATGATCTCTTTCTTGATCCTTACCAGCATGCGGTTGAAGGGCTGGTGATCACTGATGCTGACTTTGGGGGTGAGTTTTTCCAGACCTGGAATTGTGCGCAGTCGGGTCAACAAGCGATCGATCATTTCCTCCGCTCCGGCGACGAAGAGGTTGATTCCCTCGGTGCTGAGCAAAATCGTGCCTTTCAAATTCCATGATTTGCAGCTGGCTTGCAGCTCTTCCCTCAAGTCCTTGAGTCCGCTTAGCTCGGCAAAGCAATAGGTCGAGATGTTGGTGACGACTGGCACGGCGGAAAAACAGCATGATGGCGCTGAAATCGCAAGCCTGCAGCTAGCACATACGGGCGGACGAGCTTGATGATTGAGCGCTTTGTGCAAGGATTTGTGCATGGCATGGCGCGCGCTCGGTGACTCCGCATGGCTGTTCGTGGCCACGACGGGCGAGGCGTCAGAGAGGTTTGAAAAAATTCAATCCATGCGTCGCCATCTTGAATCAGCGCGCATTCCGCAAGTTCGCGATCTTGTATCGTCTTTTGATAGCTTGGCGGTGCATTTTGATCCGCCTGATGGCGATGCGGTCATGGAATGGATCAAGGCCATTGACATGCCTGCCAAAGGCGATGATTGGGAATCCACCGCTCGCACGCATGAGATTCAAGTGCAATACGGCGACGAGCTTAGTGAGGTCGCTGGTCAGCTTGGCCTCTCCGTGGATGAGGTCATACGACTCCACAGTGGTGCGACTTACACCGTGGCAGCGATCGGATTTTCACCGGGATTCCCCTACCTGATCGGCCTGCCGCATGAGCTTCGGCTTCCACGCCTCGCTACCCCAAGACCAGTCAGCGGCGGATCAGTCGCCATCGCGGGCGATCAGGCAGGTATTTATCCGTTCGATTCGCAAGGCGGATGGCATGTGATCGGCCAGACATCGATCAACCTTTTCGATCCGCAAAAAA
>JBMTCI010000296.1:0-2085 GCA_049430745.1 Luteolibacter sp.
CCACCTCGGCCCCTTCGCTGCGGCCGATCCAATTTTTCTGGAGCAGCTTGATCCCTTCCGGCCAATCAAGGCCATCGAGTTCGTCGATGAGGCGCTGGGCGTACTTCGTGATGCGCAGCATCCACTGGCGCAGCGGTCGGCGCTCAACCGTATGACCCTTCGATTTCCATTCCTCGACTTCCTCGTTGGCAAGCACGGTGCCGAGGTCGGGCGACCACCACACGGGGGTGTCGGCGACATAGGCGAGACGCTCGGCATCAATCTGCTCGCGCGTCCAGCCCTTTGCCTCAAGCTCGGCCACTGGTCGCGCGCGCTTGGTTTCCTCATCAAAGTACGACGAATATAGTAACAGGAAAATCCATTGCGTCCAACGCACATACTCCGCATCGGTGGTGGCAATTTCGCGATCCCAATCGTAAGCGAAGCCGAGCGACTTGAGCTGACGGCGGAAGTTCTCGATGTTGGCGGCGGTGGTGACGGCCGGATGCTGGCCGGTCTTTATCGCATACTGCTCAGCAGGCAGGCCAAACGAATCGTAACCCATCGGGTGCAGCACATTGAAGCCGTTCATCCGCTTGTAGCGGCCGATGATGTCGGTGGCGGTGTAGCCCTCTGGGTGGCCCACATGCAGGCCCGCGCCGCTCGGGTAGGGAAACATGTCGAGCACGTAGTATTTCGGCTTGGCCGGATCGAAGCCTTCGTCGCCGGGTCCGGCAGTGCGGAAGGTTTTTTCCGAATCCCAACGGGCCTGCCATTTGGGTTCGAATTCGCGGAAAGGGTAGGGCTTGCGGTCGTCGGACATCGTGGTGTGAGGGCCACGGACCATGGCCAAGCGGCGGGGGATTGAAAAGCAAAACCCCGGGCATCAAGGCATGCGGTAAATTTCACCACCTCACTCGGCGAGCTTGCCGGCGCTCATGCCAGCCCAGTGCCAGAGGCCAGGGTCGAGTTCGTGACGCGCGCTGCGCGCGAGTTGCTCGGCATCGGCTCCATCGCGCAAGACGGCAAAAATCGTCGAGCCCGATCCGCAGAGCAGTGCTGCACGAACTTCGTCGCGCTTGAGAAGCCATTGCTTGAGCTCGGCCAGAAAGCGATGCTTCGCAAAGACCGGGCGCTCGAGGTCGTTGACCAATTCCAGTCCGTCGATGTTTTGCGGCGCGTAACGGATGCTAGGGATTTCCTGCGAATCGGCCCAATGGCGATAGGCTTCGGGTGTCGGCACGCCGAAGGATGGTTTGAGCAAAAGAATCGGCAACGCGGGCGGCGCCTCAACCGATTCGATGCGTTCGCCGCGTCCGCTCACGAGCGCAGCGGAGTCGCCGAGAAAGAATGGCACATCCGAGCCGATGCCGGCAGCGAGTTCGATGAGTCGACCGCTGCCGAGTTTGCCGTCGTGCATTTGATTGAGCGCGAGCAAGGTTGCCGCGGCATCGCTGCTGCCACCACCGAGACCCGCGCCGTGCGGGATGATTTTTTTCAAATGGATCACAAATCGGCATTCGATTTTTGCCGCCACCTCATAAGCACGCACGGCCTTGATCACCAAATTGCCTTCATCACCGGGCACGCTCGGATCGTTGCAGAAAAATGAAAATTCCGCGGCTTCGGAAAACTCGAGCTCGTCGGCGAGTGTGGGCAAACGCACCATCAGGCTCTCGATTTCATGAAAGCCGTCGTCGCGCTTGCCGAGCACACGCAATGAAAGGTTGAGCTTGGCCGATGCCTGGATGCAGTGGGTGATGCTCATGGGTCTCTGACGATGAGTGCCATCATGCGCCCGGTTTTGCCGAGCTCTTTGCGATAGCTATAAAAGCACTGCAAATCTGCCGCGGTGTTGAGCCCGCAGTCGATGAAATTTCCTAGGCCGAGCTCGCTCGCCTGCACGGAAATTTGCGCGGCAAAATCGATCTCGTAATCAGGCGGACGAATGCAGGGGCTGAGCACGGCGGTCACATCTTCCGCGCGTGTTCCAAACTCTGCCGCCATGCGCTCAAGCGCGACCCCGAGGATGTTTTGCTCGGTGCCTTTTTTGCCCGAATGCAGCAGGCCGATCGCACCCGTGCGTCGATCGGCGAGCCAAATCGC
>JBMTCI010000297.1:0-2073 GCA_049430745.1 Luteolibacter sp.
TGCGCGACGGCGGTTACGAGGATCTGCGCAAGGCGATGGCGATGCCGCCGAAGGACATTATTGAAGAGGTGAAAAAATCCGGTCTGCGGGGCAGGGGCGGCGCGGGATTCCCGACGGGGATGAAGTGGACCTTCATTCCGCCCAACAACACCAAACCGGTGTACCTCATTTGCAATGGCGACGAATCCGAGCCAGGCACTTTCAAGGATCGCTACATTCTGCATCAGGATCCGCATCAGCTCATCGAAGGCATGGTCATCTCGGCCTTTGCGGTGGGCGCACACACAGCCTACATTTACCTTCGCGAGGAATTTCCCGAAGCAGCGCTGATCGTTGAGCGTGCGATTGAAGAAGCGCGCGCGAAAAATTTCGTTGGCAAAAACATTCTTGGTTCGGGCTTCGACCTTGAACTCTACGTCCATCGCGGTGCTGGTGCCTACATCTGCGGCGAGGAAACCGGCCTGATCGAATCCCTCGAAGGCAAGCGTCCGTACCCGCGCATCAAGCCACCTTACTTTCCCGCTGCGCTCGGTCTCTACATGTGCCCGACGATCGTCAACAACGTCGAGTCGCTCTGCCATGTGAAACACATCATCCGCATGGGCGGTGATGAGTACGCCAAGCTCGGCGTCGCCCGCAACACTGGGACCCGCATTCTTTGCGTGTCGGGCGATGTGAAAAATCCGGGCTACTTCGAAGTCGAGGTCGGCAAGCTCACCATGCGCGAGCTGCTTTACGATGTTTGCGGCGGACCCAAGGACGGTCGCTCTTTTAAGGCAGTGATCCCAGGTGGATCTTCTTCGAAAATTTTGCGCTGTGACGAATCCTACAAGCTCAAGAACCCCGATGGCAGCGAGCGTCAGCTGGATTTCTGGGACATCCAACTCGACTTCGACACGCTGGCTGCGTGCGGATCGATGGCTGGATCGGGCGGGGTGATCGTGCTCGATGACTCGCGCAAGATGTCGTGGGTGCTCAACAACATCAACGCCTTCTACGCTCACGAATCCTGCGGTCAGTGCACGCCGTGCCGCGAGGGATCGACCTGGATGAAAAAGATTTCCGATCGCATCGTTTCGGGTGATGCGGCACCGAGTGATATTCAAACGCTGGAGAGTGTGGCTTATCAAATCGATGGCCGCACCATCTGCGCCTTTGGCGAGGCATCCTCATGGCCGGTCGAGGCAATCATCGCCAAGTTCCGCGACGAGTTGGTCGCAGACACCAAGGCCGAAAACGAATCCGTGCCGCACAATCCTGAGGCTGAGGCGCAAAGGCGTTATCTGGCGCACGCTTGATGGTGGCGCCTTGCGATGATGCTCTGTGTGTTTGGCGTTGATGTTGAACTAGACCCTCACGATGCCTGCAAACCCCAAGGAAATTATCGCGCTGATTTTGCGGGTGATGCTTGGTTGTTGGTTTGCCTATAGCGGTGGGTTGAAAATTTTTGGTACGGGCTTGGATCGATTTTTGGTCGATGTGGGAAACTATCGCATGGTGGGTCCGCCGCTGGATGCCTGGGTCGCCTATGGCGTGCCGTGGGTCGAACTGGTGTCGGGCGTTTGTCTGATGCTGGGAGTTCTGCGGCGCGGGGCCTTGCTGACCGTGTTTGGTTTGGTCTTGGTTTTTTCCGTCGCGGTTGGATCGGCCTGGATTCGTGGGCTCGACATTTCATGCGGATGCCTCGGCAGTGACACACCCATTCGCTATTGGGCCAAGGCCTTGGAATTTTCGGGATACTTCCTGCTGCTCGTGTGGCTGTGGCGTATGGAGGCCGAGGCGGATCGTGGTGTCGATTCGATCAAATGACTTCGAACCGCGAATGAACACGAAGGTAGCGCGGTCTCGCTGAGACCGCATCAAGTCAGAGTCTAATTTGGAGAAAGAGGCATTGTGGTTGAAAATTGCGGAAGTTGTTAGGTCATCGTTTGTTCCGCCATGTCGCTTCGCTCCATTACCGCCACGATCAACCAAGCACCTCATTCATTGCATCGATGAGCTCCTGCATGGTCTCGGGTGTTTCGTTGCCCATGTTGGAGATGCGGAAGGTGAGGCCTTTGATTTTGCCGTAGC
>JBMTCI010000298.1:0-2049 GCA_049430745.1 Luteolibacter sp.
GAGCCAATCGCAATCGCGGCGGTGATCCCCTTCTCCCTCTCACCCGTCGACACGCTCAAGATGGTCAGCATCAGAATCGCGGTCAGCACGATTTCCAAAACGAAACTTTGCCCGACCGATCCCGCTGGCAACGTTGCACCCAGCATCGGCGATGCAGGAAAGAGCAATTTCAACAATCCGCTCGCCGCAAAAGCTCCGGCCAATTGCGCTACGATGTAACCTGCAACGGCGGACCAAGAAAATCGCCCAGACACCGCAAAGGCTAGCGTCACGGCGGGATTCATATGCGCGCCGCTGACATCGCCAAAGGTGTGGATCATCGCCATCACCACCAAGCCAAAGGTCAGAGCCACTCCGACATGACCGATCACCCCGCCGTGAGTTTGATCGATTACAATCGCCCCCGTCCCCGCAAAGACCATGATGAAGGTCCCGAGAAATTCGGCGGTCAGCTTGTTGACAACGCTCGGTGTCATGCGGCGGAGATAACCCGACCCGCTAACTTCGTCACGAATATTATCGTGACGAGTTTTATCGTTATAAAACAGGAGAGCCGGGGCGGCCTCATCTGGGTTGACGCTGAGGGCGTTCCGTGCCATCTGCGCTGCCCGATGATTTCCGTCCAGTCACTGCGCGTGGAGTTTGGTGCCCGCGTGTTGTTCAACGACCTGTCCTTTTCCGTGCAGGCCCGCGAGCGCATTGCCTTCGCCGGCCACAACGGCGCGGGCAAATCGACTTTGATGAAATGCATCGCCGGCATCATTCGCCCGAGCTCGGGCGCGATCCACTCGCCAAAGGGC
Organism: Luteolibacter sp.; assembly: GCA_049430745.1. Lineage (GTDB taxonomy): Bacteria > Verrucomicrobiota > Verrucomicrobiia > Verrucomicrobiales > Akkermansiaceae > Luteolibacter. The sequence goes on from JBMTCI010000298.1 coordinate 801, forward strand.
ACGCGCTACGGCTACCTGCCGCAGGAAGGGATCCATGTGCGCGGCCGCACGCTGTGGCAAGAAACGGAATCCGCCTTCGGCGAAACACTCGAGCTGCGCGACAAGATCGACCGCCTTTCTCACGAACTCGAAAAACTTGATCCGCGTTCCTCACCCTACGCCGAAGCGTTGGAGGAAATCGGTGCGCTCGAGTTGCAACTCGATGCCACCGACCCAACCCGCATGAAGCCGCGCATCGAATCAGTGCTCAAGGGCCTCGGCTTCAAGGATGCCGACTTCACCCGCGATTGCTCGGAGTTTTCCGGCGGCTGGCAGATGCGCATCGCGATGGCCAAGCTCTTTCTCCAAGAGCCCGAAGTCCTGCTGCTCGACGAGCCGACCAACCACCTCGACATCGACACGCAAGTGTGGGTCGAGCAATACCTCATCAATTACCCCGGCGCGATCCTGCTCATTTCCCACGACCGCGGCCTGCTCGACACGCTTTGCACGCGCACGATCGCCTTCGCTCACGGTCGCGCCGAAGAGTACGCAGGAAATTTTTCCTACTTCGAACGCGAGTCGGTGATCCGCAAGGAAACCCACCGCAAGCAATACGAATCCCAGCAGCGTGAGATCGCCGAGATCCAGCGCTTCATCGACCGCTTCCGCGCCTCCGCCAACAAGGCGACGCTCGTGCAATCGCGCATCAAGATGCTCGCCAAGATCGAGCGCATTCCTGCTCCCGAGCAAGACGACGCGGTGATGAATTTCAAATTTCCGCCGCCGCCGAATTCCGGCCACATGGTCGCCAAGCTCGACAAGGCATCGAAACATTACGGCGCGCGTCGCATCTTCGATGGGTTTGATTTCGAAATCAACAAAGGCGAAAAATTTGCCATCGTCGGCCCGAACGGCGCGGGCAAGTCGACCTTCTGCCGGCTCATCACCGCGCAGGAAGAACCCGATGCGGGCACGCACACCTTTGGCCACAAAGTCGCGACCTCATTCTTCTCGCAAAACCACGCCGACGAACTCGATCCCGAAAAAACCATCCTCGAAACCGTCGAGGCCGCCGCGTCGCGCGAATCGGCACCGCACGCCCGCAACCTGCTCGGCTGTTTCCTGTTTCGCGGCGACGATGTTTTCAAAAAAGTCGGCGTGCTCTCCGGCGGCGAACGCTCGCGCGTGGCACTCGTTTGCATGCTGTTGCGTCCGGCGAATTTCCTGATCCTCGACGAGCCGACCAACCACCTCGACATGCAATCGC
>JBMTCI010000299.1:0-2030 GCA_049430745.1 Luteolibacter sp.
TTAGGAGCAGCTTTAACCGCCTTTACGGGTGTCGACTTTTTGGACACGGCGATTTTTTTCGCGGGCGCAGGCTTCTTGGCTGCGACTGGCTTTTTAGCTGGAGCGGCCTTCTTCGCTACCACGGCCTTCTTCGCGACCACAGCCTTCTTCACCGTTTTTTTGGCCACAGGCTTAGCTTTCTTTGGAGCGGGTGCGGGTTTCTTGGAAACCGCTTTTTTCGCAGGCTTTGCAGCAGGTTTGGCCTTGCCCTTGGGGGCGGCTTTTTTGGGGGTATTTTTCTTTGCGGCCATGGCGCAGGGTTCAACTGGATGGATCAAAATCTCACCGTATCCCGATCGAAATATGAGCTAACGATCTCGGAGAGCGGGGTGGGTTAGCCCTTGTCTTGCATCTCATCAAGGGAAAAATTCGCTCAAGCGTGAAATATCGAGTCGACCACCTGCTGGCGGCAGGCTTGTAATGCCGACCCGCCTCACTAAACTGCCGCCCCATCATGGAGCTCAACGCCATCACCGAAGCCCTGCTCATCGCCTCTCAGGACCCCCTTCCCTCCGACGAAATTGCCCGACTCATCCGCAGCCGCGTCGCCGAAGCCGAGGATGTACGCGCCCGTGAAATCGAGGAAGGCAAGGAATCGCCTGCACTTGCCGACTGGCTCGTAGGCCTCGGCCAAACCAGCGCGGATCAGGTCAGCGCCGCCATCGCGAGCCTCAACGAGGCCTACGCCGCAAGCCAGCGCTCCTTTGTCATCCTCGAACGCCCAAAAGGCTGGAAACTCTACACCCGCCCCGAATTCGGCGAATTTGTCCGTCAGCTTTTCCCCGGCCGCAAACCGGAACGCCTCAGCGGACCAGCCATGGAAACTCTCGCGATCATCGCCTACCGTCAGCCGATCACCAAAGCCGCCATCGAAGCGGTGCGCGGTGTCGCCTGCGACGGCATGATCCAAAAACTCCTCGACCGCGACCTGATCCGCATTGGTGGCCGCGCCGAACTTCCCGGTCGACCATTGCTCTACGAGACCACCGACCTGTTCTTCGAACACTTCGGCATTCGCTCGATCGACGAACTTCCCAACGCCTCTGAGCTTCGCAAAATCAAATTGCCCGAAGCTACCGAATCGAAAGAACAGGCGGAGCCCGAAATGCAACTTGCCTTCAGCGCGATCGGCAGCCCAGCCGCTGGTGCTGGCAATGATGAGTCATCTGCCGACAGCTAAACTTTTTCACTCAAGCCCGTGAACCTCGACGACATACGCCGCCAGATCGATGCGATCGACCAGGAGCTGCTTGCCCTGCTCAATCGTCGCGCCGATCTCGTGCACGAGGTGGGCGTCGTGAAAAAACGCGACGGCTTGCAAATCTATGCGCCCGAGCGCGAGGAGTCTTTGCTTCGTCGCCTTATCTCGATGAACCAAGGTCGCTTGAGCGAATCATCGATCCGCGCGATCTACCGCGAAATCATGTCGGCCGCGCTCGCGCTGGAGGATGATCTCAAGATCGCCTACCTCGGCCCCGAAGGCACTTGGACGCATCAGGCGGCGATTAAAAAATTCGGTCACTCGGTCAGCTACTCGCCACAACCGAACTTCGCCGATGTATTCGACCAAGTCACCCGCCGCAGCGCCGACTATGGTGTCGTGCCGATCGAGAACTCCACCGAAGGCGCGGTGTCGCACACGCTTGATCTCTTCGTCGATTCGCCCCTGCACATCTGCTCGCAGATCCTGCTGCGCATCGAAAATTGCCTGATGTCTGCCATCCCCCGTGGCGAAATCCGCACGCTCTATTCGCACCCGCAGGTCTTCGGACAATGCCGCGCGTGGATTCACAAAAATTTCCCTCACGCCGACCTCGTGGAAGTATCATCGACCACCAAGGCCGCGCAAATCGCGCAGGAACAAGCCAAGCAAGGAGCCGCCGCCCTAGGTGGTCCGCTCGCCGCGGAAATCTACAGCCTCAAGGTGCTCGAATCCTCGATCCAGGACCGTGCCACCAACACCACCCGCTTCCTCGTGATCGGCGAAAAAA
>JBMTCI010000300.1:0-2030 GCA_049430745.1 Luteolibacter sp.
TCGGAGCTTCGAAACATTTTTCCCGATGACTGGGACCTGCTTGAGCATGGCGCGGATGGTCAAGTTCACTCGTTTTTTCTCAAAGACCGCATCAGCCATGTGGTCACGCGTGCGAAGGAAGCGCTCGGACCTCGCCCACACGCTCACATCCTTCGCTCAAGCGCCGGCGATTTGCCGAACGCCTCGCAACTGAGCACCACCGTGCTAATGGCCGGATGTTTCAACTCATTGCTCAGCAGCGGTCATTCCTCCTTTCACCGCCTCCTGTCATTTCCCCGCGAAACCCACGGACTCACCTCATCGAGCGGTCAACGAATCTGGATCCGCCATCAGAACACCTGGGCACTCCTCGGAGTGCCATCGTGCTTCGAGATGTCGCTCAATGAAGCCCGTTGGATCTATCAACTCAAATCTAGCACCATCGAAATCACGGTTTCGGTTAGCCCCGAGCGATCAGTTTGCAGCGCGCGCATCGATGTCATCTCAGGCGAACCAGCGGAGTTTCTCATCACTCACGGCCTGATCGCTGGCATCAACGAATACGATGAAGTCGCTGAGGTCGAAATCGATTCGGAATCCGCGACGGCGATCATCCGTGCAAACCCCGACGGGCTCTTTCGCAAGGAAGATCCGAAGGCACATTTCATTCTGCGAGCCAAGGATCCAACATCAGTGGCATCGTTGGATGGAGCGGAAAAATTTGGCGTCGAAAGCGGTCACGCGATGCTTGTGATGCAAACCCGCGCTGTCACCTCTTTCACCATTGAAATCGAAGGCTACAGCCACATCGCAAGTGAATCAAATGAAGCATCGAGTTGGCTCGACGACGCGCAAAAAATCGGCCTCAGTCACGAGCATCACGCCATCAAGCGCATGAATCACATCCTTCCGTGGTTCATTCACAACGGGATGATTCATCTCACCGTTCCTCACGGCATTGAGCAATACAACGGCGGTGCATGGGGCACGCGCGATGTCACCCAAGGTTCCGTCGAAATGCTTCTGGCACTCGGGCGTCAGGCGAGTTGTCGAGAAATCATCCTGCTGACCTATCGTCATCAATTCATCGGCGAAAACAACTGGCCGCAGTGGTTCATGACCGATCCTTTCGGTTGGATCCAACAAGCGCATTGCCACGGCGACATCCCGCTGTGGCCACTCAAGGCACTCTGCGATTACATCGAAGCAAGCGGCGATTTTGGCATTCTCGATGAACAGGTCGCATGGACCCAACCCGGTAGCGCGCAAACCACAAAGGAAACATCTCCGCTGATCGACCATGTCGTCGCCAACATCGCATGGCTTCGAGACCACTGCGTGCCCGGCACCGCTTTGCTTCGCTACGGCGATGGCGATTGGAACGATTCGCTGCAACCTGCGAAGCCCGAATTTCGCGAGCGCCTTGTCAGTTCATGGACCGTTGGCCTGTGCTACCAAGTCTTACGCCGACTCGAAGAACTCTCGCGTCAATCGAAGCGCGAATTTCCAGGGCTCGATGGCTTCGCCGATGCGGTCAAAGCCGATTGCCACCAGCACCTGATGATTGATGGAACCATCTGCGGATTTTTCCTCTTCGATGCAAACTCATCCTCATCGGGTCAGCCACTGCTACACCCCAACGACAAGCTCACCGGCATTCAGTACAGCCTCATTCCAATGACGCGCTCGATGCTGGGTGGACTTTTTTCTGTGGAGGAGATGGAGCATCACCTCAGGCTCATCGAAAACCACCTGCTCGCTGCCGACGGAGCGCGACTCATGGATCGCCCGCCTGCCTATCGCGGTGGTATCTGCGAAATTTTCCAGCGCGCGGAACTCAGCTCCTGCTTCTCGCGCGAGATCGGCATCTTTTACACCCACGCCCACTTACGCTTTATCGAAACGATGGCGCATCTTGGAAAAGCCGATGCCATGCTCAAAGCCTTTGGCATGGTGAATCCCGCCGACCTGAAATCATCGGTCGCCAACGCCCTGTCGCGTCAGGCAAACGCCTATTTCTCCAGCTCCGACGCCGATGTTGCCTCACGCTA
>JBMTCI010000301.1:0-2006 GCA_049430745.1 Luteolibacter sp.
TCGATCGTTTGCGGGTGGCAGCGGTCGGAGACAAAGACCGCCTTGCCGGAGGGTTTTTGCGCCAGCGCGAGCGTAATCGCCTCGGCAGCGGCCGTGCCTTCATCGAGTAGCGAGGCATTCGCGACATCGAGTCCGGTGAGGCTCGTGATCATTGTCTGGAAATTGAGCAAGGCCTCGAGGCGGCCTTGGGCGATTTCCGCTTGGTAGGGAGTATAAGCTGTGTACCAGCCCGGGTTTTCGAGAATGTTTCTCTGGATCACTCCGGGGATGATCGTGCCGTGGTAGCCCTGGCCGATGAAGGACTTGAGCACGCGGTTTTTCGACATGATCGACTTGAGCGCATCGAGTGCCGCTTGCTCGCTGAGTGCTGCTGGCAGGTCGAGGGCTTTTTCCGAGAGAATACTTTTCGGGACAGCGGCTTTGATCAGATCGTCGAGCGATGAAAAACCCGTTTTTTGAAGCATTTCATTGCGATCGGATCCAAGTGGTCCGAGGTGGCGTGAACGGAAGTCGAGGTGGGCGGTCATGCGCAGGGACGGGTGGAAAAAACCCGGCGCGCGGATCATTGTGGGAAATGGGCGGCGATGCAACCATGGCGGTGGGAAATCCGCAAAATTGCGTCAATTGCCAGCGGCACGCTTGCCAAGCCTCGGGCAAGCGAATAGGAGAAGGCGCATGACTCCTCTCTACGAAGGCAAAGCCAAAAGGATGTGGGCAACCGACAATCCCGACACCCTGCGGATGGAATTCAAGAATGACGCCACAGCCTTCAACGGTGAGAAGAAAGCAAGTTTCGAAAACAAGGGTCGTCTCAACAACGCAATCAGTACCCTGATCTACGGCATGCTCGAAAAGGAAGGGGTGCCGACGCATTTTGTGAGGCAGATCGACGAGACCAATGTCGAGGTCAAGAAGGTCGAGATTCTCATGGTCGAGGTGATCGTGCGCAACTACTCGGCAGGGAGTTTCTGCAAGCGGACGGGCATGGAAGAGGGGCGGAAGTTTTCTCAACCGATTCTCGAGTTTTCCTACAAGAGCGATGAGTTGGGTGATCCGCTGATCAACGACGATTACATTCGCGAGATGGGGCTTGCGAGTCCGGAGGACATGGCGCACCTGCGCAAATCGGCGCTCAAGGTGAATGCGATTCTGACCGAATTTTTCGCTCGCTGCGGACTCAAACTCATCGACTTCAAGCTCGAGTTTGGTCGTCTGGCCTCGGATCCGAGTGTGATCGTGCTGGCGGATGAGATCAGCCCTGACGGATGCCGTTTGTGGGATGTCAAGACCGGCGAAAAGATGGACAAGGATCGATTCCGCCGCGATTTGGGAAATGTGATGGAGGCCTATGAGGAAGTCTTGGGTCGCGTGAAGGAAAACCTCGCATGATCAAGCCGCCTTGTCGCACGGGCGCGTTGGATGATCGCTCGGGTTTCAGGGATGCGTTGGTGAAGTGGTTTCGCAAGGAGGCGAGGGATTACCCGTGGCGGCGGACGCGTGATCCGTACGAGATTCTCGTTTCCGAAGTGATGCTGCAGCAGACGCAGATCGCGACGGTGCTGGGCAAGGGTTACTACACGAGGTTTTTGCAGGCCTTTCCCGATGTGGCAACTTTAGCGGAAGCAAGCGATGAGGCCTTGCTCAAGGCGTGGGAAGGATTGGGATATTACCGCCGAGCGCGGATGCTACGCGACACGGCAAGGGCTGTGCTCACAGATCACGCCGGAGTGTTTCCCTCGGATCTTGAAAAACTGATGAAGCTTCCCGGGATCGGTCGATACACGGTCGGAGCGCTACGAGCGTTTGCGTTTCACAAACCCGCTGTTTTGGTCGATGGAAATGTGTCGCGTGTCTTGTCGCGACTGATGGATTTTTACGAACCTGTCGACTCGACGGCGGGACTGAAACAAATCTGGTCGTGGGCAGCGGAGCTTGCTGATGACAAGCGTCCCGCCCATTACCACGCGGCTCTCATGGAGTTGGGTCAGCGAATTTGCAAAACCGGC